>NZ_JBHWIR010000080.1:0-32679 GCF_042731835.1 Kitasatospora sp. NPDC059817
CGCCGCCCGCCGCCCGCCGCCCGCCCGACCCTCTCCTGCGCTGGGCCATGCCCGGCCCAGCGCGCGGCGCCCCGACCTCCGTGCGCTGCCCTTCCCGCGCCGCCTTCCCTGGGGCCCTTTCCTGGGGGCCCTTCCTCGGGGCCGCTGCCCTCTGCCCTCGCGCCCGCGTCCGGGCTCGCCCCACCGTTCACCGGGGCCGGTTACCGGCTACCGGCCCTGCTCCCAGACCCAGGCCGCGATGCCCACCCGGTTACGGGCACCGAGCTTGCGCTGGACGTTGGCGAGGTGGTTCTTGACCGTCCCCGGCGAGATGAACAGCCCCGCTCCGATCTCGGCGTTCGTCGCGCCGTCTGCCACCTGTTCGGCGATCTCCCTTTCTCTCGCGGTCAGTTCCTCGATCGGGCCGGCTATCAGCGGCGCCGCCGCCGAAGGCCCCGCTCCGGCCGTACGGTCGCTCCCGGGCGCCGTCATGTGCCGCAGCAACCGGACGGTGACCTGTGGACTGATCAACGCGTCCCCGGCCATCGCCGCCCGCACCGCCTCGATCAGCAGCACTGGCCCCGATCGCTTCAACAGGAAGCCGGCCGCCCCATGCCGCAGGGCCGTATGCACGTACTCGTCCAGGTCGAAGGTGGTCACCACGATCACCTTGCACTCGCCGGCCAGCTGCCTCGTGACCTCCAAGCCGTCGAGCCTCGGCATTCGAATGTCCGCGAGCACGACGTCCGGTCGAAGCCGTCGGGCCTCCTCCACCGCCGCGGCGCCGTCCGCCACCTCCGCCACCACCGACATGTCCGGCTGAACGTCCAGGATCATCCGGAACGCGGTGCGGACATCGGCCTGGTCGTCCGCGACCAGGATCCGGATCGGCCCTGTGCTGCCGATCATTTCCACCTCTCCCCTGAACTGGTCCTCACCGGAATCACTGGTTTCTCCTGACTCTCCTGTCGTTCCTGCCTCTCCAGCGGCAGTCTCGCCGCCACCCGCCAGACCTCCCGCTCCTCCGTGCCTGCCGCGAACGTGCCGCCGAGCGCCTCCACTCGGGCCGCCAGCCCCGGCAGTCCGCTGCCGCCGCCACCGCGCGGGCGCCCACCCGCGCCGGGTGCGAGTCCGTCGTTCGTCACGGTCAACTCCAGCCACCCGCCCGCGCGACGGGCACGGACCTCGACCGTCCGGGCGCCCGCAGCGTGCCGCCGGACATTGGTCAGCGCCTCGACCACGATCCGGTGGACCGTGCCCTCCACCTCCCGGGGGACCGGCCCGTCCGGCAGCTCCAGCCGGACCTCGGCGCCGCCCAAGGCGGTGAACCGCTCTGCCACCTCCGCCAGTTCGGCCAGCCCCTGTTGCGGTCCGCGCCCACTCCCCTCCTCCGTGCGCAGCAACTGAACCGTCCGGTCCAGCGAGGCCAGGGCTCGCTGCCCGGCCTGTTCTATCCGCTCGAACATCTCGACCGCCCGGGCTGGGTCAGCCGCGGCCAGGTACACCCCGGCCTGAGCCTGGGCGACCATGCCGCTCACGTCGTGCGCCACGAAATCGTGCAGGTCGTGGGCCAGTTCGAGCCGCTGGGAACGTCTGGCCTCGGCCACCGCCCGACACCGCCCCTCGTCCAGGCCGCGCAGGTAGAGCCCGGTCAGGACGGCCGGCAGGGCCAGCATCGACCCGAATCCGAAGAGGGTGAGCACGTCTCCGGGCCCGCCGATCGCCTCGAACCGGGACGGCCAGAGCGCGACCGCGCCGCAAGCCGTCCACGTCGCCAGCGCGCACCGGAGGCCGTCCTCGACGCGCAGGGCGAGGACCACGGACAGCAGGAGGGCGGCCAGTTCGACCAGGCCGACCAGCCCGGGCCACCGGTCCGACTCCGTCCAGCGGCCGGTGAGCCAGACGGCAACCGTGACCGCGGCCGACATCGCCCCGGCCGTCGCCGTCACGACCGCCATGCCGTGGCGCCTGTGCGCCGCCCGGACCAGCGGAAGCACGGCCGGGACGATCACCGCCAGCATCTGATTCATCGCCATCTCCTCCCTTCGACTGCCGCCACGTTACGACGCGGCGCAGATTGCCCGCCTGTGCCGATCGGCATATTTCAGAGGCCTGTTGAGCAGGGAGAACAGCCCGATCGGCAGCTGCCGCTCGCCGCGTGGAACGGCCAGGCTTGAGCCATCGAAGCGGCCGGAGGGCCGGCCGCGAAGGGAGTTCACCACCATGTCGAAGCTCGCGATCAACGCCCGGACCACCACCCGTCCGGCCGTCCCGCCCGCACCACGCTGGGCCGAGCTCGCCGCCAAGGCCACCGTGCTGACCACCGTTCCCTCGGGGCTGTGGCGGATCGCGTTCGGCTTCGGCATCCCGGTCGGCTTCACGGGTGCCACCGCCGCACGGTACGCCGAGCACCAGCCGGGCTGGGGCACGGTCTACGTCGTGGTGCTGAGCGCCCTGGCCGAAGCGCTGGCCTTCCTGACCGTCGGGCTGGTCCGGCCCTGGGGCCAGCTGGCGCCGCGCTGGATCCCGCTGATCGGCGGCCGGGCGGTGCACCCGCTCGCCGCGATCGTTCCGGGCGCGCTGGGCTCGGCGTTTCTGACCGTGCTCGGGATAACCGCGGCGGTCGGCGGCTGGGGCCGGAACATGGCGGAGCCGGACTCCCCGCACGGTGCCGCCGGCCTGGTGATGACCCTCGCCTACCTGCCGCTGGTGGCATGGGGTCCGCTGCTCGGCGCGGTCACCATCGACTACGCCCGTCGGACGCTGAGTCGCCGGTGACCACCACAGCGGATCACACCGGGGCCGGCTCCGGGCCCCGCTCCCCGACCCCGGTCGCGGACTCGGACTCGGACTCGGACTCGGCAACAACAGATCCAGCGGCCTCGGACTCGACGAGCTCGGACTCAGCGGCTTCGGTCTCCCCGCGCCGGACGGGGGCGGGAGCGGGGACGGGGGCGGGAGCGGTGCGGCGGCCCCACTCGGTGGCGACTACGACCAGGGCTCCGCCGACCAGGGCGAGCGGCCCCATCCGGTTCCCGGCGATGGTGATGCCGAAGACGGCGGCCCACAGCGGTTCGGTGCCGAGCAGCAGACTCACCCGGGACGGCGAGGTGGCGCGGACAGCCCACATCTGAACGAAGAAGGCGAACAGCGTGCACAACAGGGACAGGTGCAGCAACCAGGCCCACTGGCCGGGCCCGTACGAGCGGGCGACGGCCCACGGCGACGGCCCTACGGCTGGCGCGACGGCCGCGAACACGGCGGTCGCGACGGCGAGTTGGACCCAGGTCAGGGCCAGCATGTCGGTTTCGCGGACGGCGCGGACGCGGGCCGTCGCCAGGACGAAGGCCGAGCGAACCAGGGCAGCTCCCAGCACCAGCAGGTCGCCGAGCGAAGGCGGGCGCAGCCCGCCGTCCCCGGTGAGCAGGGCGACGCCGAGCACGGCCAGCGCGGCGGCCGCGAGGAAGGCGCGGGGCGGTGCCGTCCGGCTGAGGACGCTCTCGCCGAGCGGGGTGAGCACCATCGCGAGGCTGATGATCAGCCCGGCATTGGTGGCGGAGGTGTGCACGGCGCCGTACGTCTCCAGCAGGAAGATCCCGCTGAGCACCAACCCCAGTGCACCGCCGCCCAGCCACTCGGCGCGGCTCAGCCTCCGTAGCGCCGGCCAGGCGACCATCCCGAGCAGCGGCAGCACCAGCCCGAACCGCAGGACCAGCATCGCCACGGCCGTCCCGGGCTCCGCCACCCGCTGGACGGCGAGGAAGCTCGACCCCCACACCGCTGCCACCAAGAGAACCGGCAGGTCGCGAAGGGCCGATGAGGACGAAGACATGGACAGGGAGGCACGCATGAGTCAGATCCCTCCGAGCGAACGGAACCGGCGGGGCGCGAGTACCGTACGGCGTCGGACGGACCCTGGAGCTGGGCGAAGGGCACAGCTATCGACGGGGCGGAGCATGGAGCAGGGGGACGCCATCCTCCCGCACCGGCCCACCCGTGATCAACGCCCTGCCGTAACTCGCTGGATCTCCGGAGGGATCCAGCGTCCCCGGGGCCAACGCCTTTCCCAGGCCCGGCAGGTCAGCGGGCGAGCAGGCCGTTCGCCGCGGCGATCTCCTCGATGTCGGCCGGGGTCCCGGACATGATGGCGCGGACGTGCTCGGTGACGAGCTCGACCGGCCAGTCCCACCAGGCCGCACGGAGCAGGCGCTCGACGTCGGCGCCCTCGAAGCGGCGCCGGATCGGCCGGGCCGGGTTGCCGCCGACGATGGTGTACGGCTCGACGTCGGCGGTGACCATCGCACCGGCCGCGATGATCGCGCCGTCACCGATCCGGACGCCGGGCAGGACGGTGGCACCGAAGCCGAACCAGACGTCGTTGCCGATCACGGTGTCGCCCCGGCTGGGCAGGCCGGTCACGAGGTCGAGGGTCCGCTCGGTCCACTCACCGCCGAACATCGTGAACGGGAAGGTGGACACGCCGATGGTCGGGTGGGCGGCGCCGGCCATCAGGAAGCGGGCCCCGGTGGCGATCGCGCAGTACTTGCCGATCACCAGCCGCTCGGGTCCGTAGGCGTAGAGGACGTTGCGCTCCTCGAAGCGGGTGGCCCCCTCGGGGTCATCGAAGTAGGTGTACTCACCGACCTCGATCCGCGGGTCGGTGACGAGCGGGCGCAGCAGGACGACCCGGTCGTGGCCGGCGAGCGGGTGCAGGGCAGTGGGGTCGGGAATGGCGGTGGCGGTCACGCAGGCTCCTCTCGTAACGCGACCAAAGTCGCATTACGATGAGCATGGCACGACCGCCACACCGCAGCAAGCCTTAACGCGACTGGAGTCGACTTTGAACGAGAACGCCCCGGAGCCGACTCACCTCGAAACGACCCACCCAGAGCCCCGCACCCCGACCCCGCGCCCCGGCGGCCGCAGCGCCCGGGTCCGGGAGGGGGTGGTCGCCGCCACGCTCGCCGAGGTCACCGAGAAGGGGTACGACGACCTCACCATCGAGGCGGTCGCGAGCCGCTCCGGCGTCCACAAGGCGACGCTGTACCGGCGGTGGGGCGGAGTGGACGGCCTGGTCGCGGACGCCCTGACCGCCTCGGCCGACCAGCCCTGGCCGCTGCCCGACACCGGCGACCTCCGCGAGGACCTGCGACTGATCACCCGGGAGGTGTTCACCGTCTTCACCGATCCCGACCTGGGGGCCACCCCCACCGCGCTGATCTTCGCCGCCCAGCGCTCCGACACCGGCGCGACCGCCCTGCGCGCCTTCTTCGCCTCCCGTCACCGCCAGGCCGCCGAGGTCGCCGAACGAGCCGTCGCCCGAGGCGAGTTGCCCACCGGAACCGACGGTGCCGAGGTGGTCCGGGCCGCCACCGCCCCGCTCTACTACCGGCTGTTCGTCACCGGCGAGCCGCTGGACGCCCGCACCGCCGAGCGGGCCGCCGACGCCGCCGCACTGGCCGCCCGCGCCGGACTGTTCACCCCCGTCCCCCGGGTCAACCCCGTTCCCCCGGAGTCCTCCTGACCCTCCACCCGCCCGACGGGGCCTGAACCCCACCGCTCCCTACCGCCCCCTACCGGATCGCCGCCCCGGCGTGGATGATGGCGCCATGCCAACCCCGCCGTCCACCACCCTTCGGAAGGCCCGTCACGTGAAGCGCGCACCCTGGGCTCTGCTCGCCGTCGCCACCGTCCTCCCGCTCACGGCGAGCACCGGCACCGCCGTCGCGGACACCACGCCGCCCGCGCCCGCCTGCACCTACACGCCCGCGGTGCCGGCCGACAACTTCAAGGGCATCCCGGTCTTCGACGCCAAGAAGGCCGCCCAGCCCTACCGCGCCACCCTGCGCACCAGCCAGGGCGCGATCACCTTCCAGGCGTTGACCGACAAGGCGCCCTGCACCACCTTCTCGTTCCGTTTCCTCGCCGAGCACGACTACTTCGACCGCAGCCACTGCCACCGCCTCACCACCCAGCGGCTCTACGTCCTGCAGTGCGGCGACCCGACCGGAACGGGCAGCGGCGGGCCCGGCTACTCCTTCCCGGACGAGAACCTGACCGGCGCCACCTACCCGGCCGGCACCGTGGCGATGGCCAACGCCGGTCCGAACACCAACGGCAGCCAGTTCTTCTTCGTCTGGAAGGACACCAAGCTCTCCCCCGCCTACACCCCGTTCGGCCGGATCACGGCGGGCCTGGACGTCCTGCAGAAGATCGCCGCGGGCGGCGAGGACGACCAGAACAACCCCGGCGACGGCTTCCCCACCCTCCCCGTGAACATCCGCCACGTGAAGATCAGCACCCGCTGACCGGGAGCCCGCCCTCACCGCCAGCCCCTCACCGTCCACCCCTCACCGCCCGTGCCTCACCGCCAGCCCCCACGCCGTTCCCGTGCGTCGGCAGCGCCTCCCGTACGGTGACAGCACCAACGACACCGCACGGGAGCAGCGCGCATGGACAGCCGGATCTGGGAGAGCGTGGACCACCTCGTCGCGTGGCTCGACGAGCAGGGCACGCAGTCGCCCCGGGAGGAGCGCCTGCTGCGGATCCTCAAGCTCTCCGAGGAGGTCGGCGAGGTCGGCGCCGCGGTGATCGGCGCCACCGGCCAGAACCCGCGCAAGGGCGTCACCCACAGCTGGGAGGACGTCCAGCACGAGCTCTGCGACGTCGTCTTCACCGCCCTCGTCGCCCTCCGGACGCTCACCCCCGACGCGGCCCGGGTCTTCGCCGACCGCCTCGCCTACGTCGAACAGCGCTCCGCCGCCTCCCGCCGCCCGGCGGACGGGGAGCGGAAGGCGGCGGAGGAGACGCCTTGAGGTCCTGGAAAGGACCAGGGGAAGGCCCAGGCCGCTACGCGTTGGGCGCGACCTTCGCGAGGCCGTTGATGATGCGGTCCATCGCGTCGCCGCCCTGCGGGTCGGTGAGGTTGGCGAGCATCTTGAGGGTGAAGCGCATCAGCATCGGGTGGGTGAGGCCGCGCTGGGTGGCGATCTGCATCACCTTGGGGTTGCCGATGAGCTTCACGAAGGCGCGGCCCATCGTGTAGTAGCCGCCGTAGACGTCCTTGAGGACGCGCGGGTAGCCCTGCAGAGCGCGCTCGCGCCCGGTCTCGGTGACCCGGGCGTGGGCCTGGACGATGACGCCGGCGGCGATCTGGCCGGATTCCATCGCGTAGGCGATGCCCTCGCCGTTGAACGGGTTGACCATGCCGCCCGCGTCGCCGACGAGCAGCAGGCCGCGGGTGTAGTGCGGCTGCCGGTTGAAGGCCATCGGCAGCGCGGCGCCGCGGATCGGGTCGGTCATGTTCTCGGGGGTGTAGCCCCATTCCTCCGGCATGCCGGCGCACCAGGCCTTGAGCACCTCGCGCCAGTCGAGTTCGCCGAACGCGGGCGAGGAGTTGAGGATGCCGAGGCCGACGTTGGAGGTGCCGTCGCCCATGCCGAAGACCCAGCCGTACCCGGGCAGCTGCTTGCGCTGGCCGCCGCGGGTGTCCCACAGCTCCAGCCAGGACTCCAGGTAGTCGTCGTCGTGGCGCGGCGAGGTGAAGTACGTCCGGTAGGCGACGCCCATCGGGCGGTCCTCGCGGCGGTGCAGGCCCATGGCGAGCGAGAGCCGGGTGGAGTTGCCGTCGGCGGCGACCACCAGCGGGGCACGGAAGGTGACCGGCCGCTTCTCGTCGCCGAGCTTGGCGGTGACGCCGACGATCCGGCCGGTGCGCTCGTCCAGGACGGGCCCGCTGACGTTGCAGCGCTCGTAGAGCCGGGCGCCGGCCTTCTCGGCCTGACGGACCAGCAGCTCGTCGAAGTCGGCGCGCTTGCGGACCAGGCCGTAGTCGGGGAAGGCGGACAGCTCGGGCCAGTCCAGCTCCAGCCGGACGCCGCCGCCGATGATGCGCAGGCCCTTGTTGTGCAGCCAGCCGTTCTCGGTGGAGACGTCGATGCCCATGTCCACCAGCTGCTTGGTGGCGCGGGGGGTGAGGCCGTCGCCGCAGACCTTCTCGCGCGGGAACGCGGTCTTCTCCAGCAGCAGCACGTCCAGCCCGGCCTGGGCGAGGTAGTACGCGGTGGTGGACCCGGCCGGACCCGCGCCGACCACGATGACGTCGGCCGTGCTCTCGACCGGGCTGTCCGGCTTCGTCAGATCGGCTGCGGTCTCGGACACGGTGGACACTCTCCTGGAGCTGCGGCTGTGGGGACGGCGGCTTTTGTCTCCGGCAGTCTAGTTCCGTCCCCGCCGCCGGAAACGACCACGCCCCCATCCCGCCGGTGCAGCGGCTACCCGAGCTTGTACGCCCGGTGCAGCGCGACGATGCCGCCGGTGAGGTTGCGCCAGGCAACCTTGGACCAGCCGCTCTCCTGCAGCCGGGCCGCCAGCTCGGGCTGGTCGGGCCAGGACCGGATGGACTCGGCGAGGTACACGTACGCGTCCGGGTTGCTGCTGACGGCGGTGGCGACCGGCGGCAGGGCGCGCATCAGGTACTCGGTGTAGACCGTCCGGAACGGCGTCCAGGTCGGGGTGGAGAACTCGCAGATCACCAGCTTGCCGCCGGGCTTGGTGACGCGCTGCATCTCGCGCAGCGCCGCGTCGGTGTCCTGGACGTTGCGCAGCGCGAAGGAGATCGTCACCGAGTCGAAGGTGCCGTCCGCGAACGGCAGCCGGGTGGCGTCGCCGGCGGTGAGCGGCAGCTCGGGGTGGCGGCGCTTGCCCTCGACGAGCATGCCGACGGAGAAGTCGCACGGGACGACCTGCGCGCCGGCCTCGGCGAAGGGCAGCGAGGAGGTGCCGGTGCCGGCTCCGAGGTCGAGCACGAGGTCCCCCGGTCCGGCGGCCACCGCCTCGGCCACCGCCCGGCGCCAGGCGCGGGCCTGGCCGAGGGACAGCACGTCGTTGGTGCGGTCGTACTTGGCCGCGACGTCGTCGAACATGGCGGCGACTTCGTGCGGCTGCTTGTCCAGAGAGGCTCGGGTCACGCCCCCATTGTTCACCCTGGCGCCGACAGCCCGACCAACGGGGCACGCCGCGGGGCGTCCGCACCCGCCGCACGGCCCCGCCGCACAGACCCGTCCACCCGGCACCCGCCGCACGGACGTCGCCGCGCGCCCCCGCCGCCCAGCTCCCCCGCCCAGCCCACCAGCGCCCCACCCGGCCCACCGGCGCTACGCGCCCCGTCAGTGCTGCGCGCGCCGCCCGCCCGCGCGCCGCCGGCGCCGGGAGCGCTTGCCGTGGGTTATCGCGGGCATCCCGTCGGCCAGCGCCCCGGTCGCCAGTGCGACGGTGGTGGCCAGCCGGCCCTGCCCGGCCCGGACCGCGAGCGCCCGCCGGTGCCGCCGGATGCGCAGCACGCAGATCACGAACATCCCGACCGCGACCGGCACGCTGAACCGGGCCAGGCCGACGCCGACCGGCTGCGGGTAGGTGTCGCCGCAGATCCGCACCGCGCCCGGGTCGTCGGCGGCGTGCTCCAGGCAGATCGGGTCGCCGATCCTGGCGCCGTCGGCGAGCGGCAGCGCGGCCGCGGTGTGCGACTGGCCGGACGCCCGGTAGCTGACGGCACTGTAGGAGCCGCCGCCGGTGGGGAGCTGGGTGACGACGCCTTCGACTCTCACGGGGTGGGCGCCGATCCGGTCGGCCTGGTCGGCCTGGCGCCAGCCGAGCAGGCACATGCCGACGGCCAGCACGGCGCTGAGCACGGCGGCGAGGTACCAACCACGGCCCATCCGCGGGGATCGCGGCGGGGGGACGGTCGCGGATCGCATGGTTCCTGTCCTGGCTTGCCTTCGGGGCCTGGGACACGGCCCCGCCACCCGCGGGCACGGGCGGTAGGTGGTGAGGGTACGGAGTGAGCTGTCCGGGATCGTATCCGCTGGCGGGCCCTCAGGTCACGGCGAAGGGGGAATCACCCCACAGGGTGGACAGTGGAGTTCGGCGGCACACGAAGGAAGTGCCGTACGCCGCAAGGAAGTCCGACTACCGGCGAGTACGCCGCCCGGTTCCCGGCCTCGTTCAGCGCCGCCGGTACACCAACCGCCCGCCCAGCACGGCGGCCAGGCAACCGCCCGGCGATGGCTGGGCGAAGCCCTCCCCAACGGCCGGGAACACCGCGAAGTCGGCCCGGCCGCCCGCCGCCACCCGGCCGTGCACGGCCGCCGCGAGCGGCAGCACCGACAGCGGGTCCAGCGGGCCGTCTCCCAGGCCCAGCAGGCAGTCCCCCGCGCCCACCGCACCAGGGCCACCCCCCGCGCCCGGGCCACTCCCCGCCTCAGGGCCACCCCCCGTGCCAGGGCCGCCCGGCAGCGCGACCAGCCCGGAGCGCGCCACGGCCGTACGCACCGCGGCCCGCTCGAACGGCCCGGCCACCGCCGTCACCCCGAACCCGAGCATCCGTTGCAGCCCGCGCCGGGCGCTCGCGCCGCAGCGCCCCTCGTCGGCGGAGCCCGTCAGCCCGTCCGCGACCGGCTCGACGCCGATCTCCTCGCGCGGGTCCGGGTGGTAGGCGTGTTCCAGCAGCCGGTGCCCGTACGGGTTGCGCAGCCCCGGCGTGAGCACCGCGGCGCCCCAGTCCCGCAGTCGCGCCCCCGGGTGCGCGGCGGCCAGTTCCCGGTACGGTCCGACGGCCTCGACGCGGTCGCCGCGCACCAGCACCGCCCCGTCCGGGAGGGACGGGGCGGTGGGGTCGGCCGGGTCGGGCAGCACCAGGGCCGCCCGGTGCAGGGTCAGCACGGCGGTGCCCCGGGCCTCAGTTGTCCAGGATCTTCAGCTCGGGGTGCGCGGTGCCGCCCTCGATCGCCGTGGAGGCGATGTGCGAGGCGACCCGCGGGTCCACCGGGTCGTTGGCCGGGTCGTCCAGCACCCGCAGGTGCTCGTACGTGGTCGCGCGCTGCGCCGGGACGCGGTCGGCGGCCCGGATGAGGTGGATCAGCTCGGTGAGGTTGGAGCGGTGCTTGGCACCGGCCGCCGAGACGACGTTCTCCTCCAGCATGACCGAGCCGAGGTCGTCCGCACCGTAGTGCAGCGACAGCTGGCCGGCCTCCTTGCCGGTGGTGAGCCAGGAGCCCTGGATGTGGGCGATGTTGTCGAGGAACAGGCGGGCGATCGCGATCATCCGCAGGTACTCGAAGACGGTGGCCTGCGTCGAGCCCTTCAGGTGGTTGTTCTGCGGCTGGTAGGTGTAGGGGATGAAGGCCCGGAAGCCGCCGGTGCGGTCCTGCACGTCGCGGATCATCCGCAGGTGCTCGATCCGCTCGGCGTTGGTCTCGCCGGTGCCCATCAGCATGGTGGAGGTGGACTCCACGCCGAGGCCGTGCGCGGCCTCCATGATCTCCAGCCAGCGCTCGCCGGACTCCTTGAGCGGGGCGATCGCCTTGCGCGGCCGCGCGGGCAGCAGCTCGGCGCCGGCGCCGGCGAAGGAGTCCAGGCCGGCCCGGTGGATCCGGGTGATGGCCTCCTCGATCGAGACGCCCGAGATCCGGGCCATGTGGTCGACCTCGGAGGCGCCCAGGGAGTGGATCACCAGCTGCGGGAAGTCGGCCTTGATGGCCGAGAACGCGCGCTCGTAGTACTCCACGCCGTAGTCCGGGTGGTGGCCGCCCTGGAACATGATCTGGGTGCCGCCCAGTTCGACGGTCTCGGCGCAGCGGCGCAGGATCTCGTCGAGCTCGCGGGACCAGCCCTTGTCGCTCTTCGGCGGCACGTAGAAGGCGCAGAACTTGCACGCCGTCACGCAGACGTTGGTGTAGTTGATGTTGCGCTCGATGATGTACGTCGCGATGTGCTCGGTACCGGCGTAGCGGCGGCGGCGCACCGCGTCGGCGGCGGAGCCGAGCGCGTGCAGCGGCGCCGAGCGGTACAGCTCCAGCGCCTCCTCCGGGGTGATCCGGCCACCGCCGACGGCCCGGTCGAGCACGGCCTGCAAATCGGTGCTGGGCGCATCGAGGGTGGTCGCTGCGAGCTCGGTCACCTGGCCGCCTTCTCTCTCTCGGATACTGCAGTTCTCGGCGCTGCCGCCCCCCGGACGACGGGCGTCCGGGTACGGCCGAACCAGCCTACGCCAGGCCTTTCGAGCGTCCGCGTCAGCCCGCTGCCCGTCGGCCCCGGAGCACCTGAGCACCTGAGCCGGCGCACCGGAGCACCGGAGCGCCCCGCCGCACTCAGCCGACCGGCAGCGCCGCCGGCTCCAGCAGCCGCACCGCGACGTCCGACGCGAAGCCGCTGTCGTGCGCGACCCGGCGGGCGAACTCGGCGACGCCGGCCAGCTGCCGCTCGCCGAGCGAGAAGTCGAGGGCCTCGCTGAAGTACCGCTCCAGCACGTCCGCGCCGAAGGCCTCCCAGCGGGCGGCCTGTTCGGCGACCTTGGCGGCCTCGACCAGTGAGAGGTCGCGGGACTCCAGGAAGGCCCGGTGCACGGCCGCGGTCAGTTCCGGACGGCGCTCGGCGAACTCGCGGCGCACGGCCCAGACGGCGAAGACGAACGGCAGGCCGGTCCACTCCTTCCACATCTCGCCGAGGTCGTGGACGGTCAGTCCGAGGTCGGCGGCCTGGCCGAGGTAGGCGCGCAACGCCGGGTCGCCGATCAGGACGGCGGCGTCGGCCTCGGCGAGCATCGAGCTGAGGTCGGGCGGGCAGCTGAAGTAGTCGGGGCGGACGCCCTCGCGTTCCTCCAGCAGCAGCCGGGCGAGCCGGACGGAGGTGCGGCTGGTGGAGCCGAGGGCGACGCGGCGGCCGTCCAGGTCGGCGAGCGGCACCTTGCTGACGATGAGGCAGGACATCACCGGGCCGTCGCTGCCGACCGCGATGTCGGGCAGGACCAGCAGGTCGTCGGCGTTGCGCAGGTACTCCACGCAGGTGATCGGACCGATGTCCAGCGAGCCGTCGACGAGCTGGTCGCTCAGCTTCTCCGGGGTGTCCTTGGTGAGGTCGAGGTCCAGCAGGTTGCCGGTCCTGGCGAGGCCCCAGTAGAGGGGTACGCAGTTCAGGAACTGGATGTGGCCGACGCGAGGCCTGACCGGGGTGTGTTCCTGGGGCTCCCGCGATTGTCCGTCCGGTGCTGCCACTGCGCCGCTCCCTTGTACTGTTCGTGCGCTTTCCCGCAGCGTATGCCTGCTGTTCACAAAGGCCTGCACCGGGCACCCGACACGCGCTCGCGAGGCCTGCGGGACGCGCCTGCGAGGGCCTACGACACGCGTCGTGGGGGCCGCAGTTCACCCCTGGTCGTCACAGCGACCGCATGCTAGCGTTGCCCTCAGTTGCAGTTTGATTCCCCTTGCAGTACTTGAAGCCTGCGGAGCATGTAACCGCGGGCTTTTTGTAGTTTTTCAGCAATATCGAAAAACTTCGGACTCGTCCGGAGGCAGGGCGATCAGCGCAGCGGACCGGGTGCCACACGGTGTGGCCCCGACACGTCCCTCGCAAGGAGAACGGCATGGCCACGGGAACCGTCAAGTGGTTCAACGCTGAGAAGGGCTTCGGCTTCATCGCCCAGGAGGGCGGCGGCCCCGACGTCTTCGTCCACTACTCCGCCATCAACGCGAGCGGCTTCCGCTCGCTGGAGGAGAACCAGGCGGTGAACTTTGACGTCACCCAGGGCCCGAAGGGCCCGCAGGCGGAGAACGTCACCCCCATCTGACCATCTTCTGATGTTCTGATCGCTCGGGACCCCAGCGGGTCCGTCGGCGGCTCCCGACAGCCGTCACCATGAGCACAAGAGCAACACCCAAGGGGGCCCGCCCAACCGGCGGGCCCCCTGCCTTTTCCCCTGGCCGCCGCCCCGGAGAGCAGCACACGAGCACGCCGCCAGCACCCGCGCCCCCGCGCCCCCAGTGGCACGCACAAGGGCCCGCTGCCGCACCGGGGAACGGTGCGGGAGCGGGCCCTTGTCGCCGAGCCGGCGGGGATCAGGCGGCCACCGGGGCCGCCTTGTCCGCCTGCGCCGGGACGACGGCCGACGGCGCGTCCTCGTACAGGTCGCCGGAGGGGCGGTTGTAGGCGGCGACGTCGAGGATCTTCTCCCGCGAGGCCACCAGGACCGGCACCAGCACCTGGCCCGCGACGTTGGTCGCGGTGCGCATCATGTCGAGGATCGGGTCGATGGCGAGCAGCAGGCCGACGCCCTCCAGGGGCAGGCCCAGGGTGGAGAGGGTGAGCGTCAGCATGATGATCGCACCGGTGAGGCCCGCGGTGGCGGCCGAGCCGACGACCGAGACGAAGGCGATCAGCAGGTAGTCCCGGATGCCGAGGTCGATGTTGTAGACCTGGGCGACGAAGATCGCGGCGATCGCCGGGTAGATCGAGGCGCAGCCGTCCATCTTGGTGGTGGCGCCGAACGGCACGGAGAAGGACGCGTACTCGCTGGGGACGCCGAGGCGCTCGGTGACGCGGCGGGTGACCGGCAGGGTGCCGACCGAGGAGCGCGAGACGAAGGCCAGCTGGATCGCGGGCCAGGCGCCCTTGAAGAAGTTGACCGGGTTCAGGCCGGCGGCGAACTTGAGCAGCAGCGAGTAGACGACGAACAGCACCAGCGCGCAGCCGACGTAGATGTCGAGGGTCAGCGTGGCGAAGGGCTTGAGCAGGTCCCAGCCGTACTTGGCGACGGACTTGCCGATCAGGCCGAGGGTGCCGAGCGGGGAGAGCCGGATGACCCACCACAGGGCGGTCTGGGTCAGCTCCAGGACGGACTCGCTGAGCTTGAGGACCGGCTCGGCCTTGCTGCCGAGCTTGATGATCGCCGCGCCGACCACGACCGCCATGAAGACGATCTGCAGGACGTTCACCTTGGCGAAGGCGTCGACGATGTTGGTCGGGAAGATCCCGGTCAGGAAGTCGATCCAGGAGCCCTTGGAGTCGAGCGCCTTGAGGCCGTCGGTCTTGAGGTTGGTGCCCTGGCCGGGGTTGGTCAGCAGGCCCAGGCCCAGGCCGACGGCCACCGCGATCAGCGAGGTGATCATGAACCAGAGCAGCGTGCGGGTGGCCAGGCGGGCCGCGTTGGTGACGTTGCGCAGGTTGGCGACGCTCACCACGATCGCGGTGAACACCAGCGGCGGGACGGCCAGCTTGAGCAGCTGGACGAAGATCTTGCCGATGGTCTCCAGGGTGGTGGCCAGCCAGGAGATGTCGGCGGCGCGGGCCAGGTAGCCCAAGCCGACGCCGAGCAGCAGGCCGCCGACGATCTGGACCCAGAACGGGGTCTTGCGGATTCTCGCGAGCACAGACGGCGACGGGGTCGCCTCGGGCGCTGTGGACATGACGGTGCGGCTCCGGGGGAGGGCGTTGCTGACGGTGGGGTGTGGCGGAGGAGGCGGCACGGCGCGCGGGCCGGGTGGGGAGGTCCCGGCCCCCGGTCAGGGGCGTGCCGCCGGGATACAGCTCGTGGCGCGACAACGGCGCGGGCTGTCCACAGCACCGGTCAGAGCGCACGGGCGGGCGGCGCCGGGCAGCGAGCCCTGGCCGTTCTTCCGCGATGCGTCTGAGGTGGTCATGGCCGACACATTAGCAGCAAAGGTTTGAGATGTTCAAAGTAGTTGTTTGAGGTTGGGGTGAGATCCGGACACGAACGAAGCTGACGCACCATCAGATCGTCCTCACCGACCCGATTGACCGCTGAGCGGTTATACGTATAACTTTGACGGCGTCCCCGCCCTCGCCTGCCCAGACCGGAGAAGACGCCGATGGGCTACCTCGCCCTGCTCCGCGCCCCCCACGTCAGCCGCCTGCTCCTCGGCACCCTGCTCGGCCGCCTGCCCGCCGGCATGACCGCGCTGGTGATCGCCCTCGCCCTGCGCGAGGCCGGCGCGCCGTACGGGCGGATCGGACTGGCCACCGCCGCCTACGCGATCTCCGCCGCCGTCGGCGGGCCGGTGCTCGGGCGGATCGTGGACCGCACCGGGCAGCCCCGCGTCCTGCTCGCCTCCGCCGTGCTCGCCGGCGGCGGGTACGCGCTGCTCGCCCTCGCCCCCGGCTCCGGGATCGCCGCCCCGCTCGGCGCCGCGATCGCCGGGCTCGCCATGCCCCCGCTCGAACCCTGCCTGCGCTCGCTCTGGCCGGACGTGGTGGAGGAGGAGCAGCTCGACACCGCCTACGCCTTCGACTCCGCCTCCCAGCAGATCCTCTACGTGGCCGGCCCGCTGGCCGTCGCCGGGATCGCCGGCCTGTTCAGCCCGGTCGCCGCGCTCTGGATGGCCGCCGGACTGGGGCTGGCCGGCGCGCTGATCGTGGCCACCACCGCCCCGGCCCAGGCCTGGCGCGCCCCGGCCCGCGCACACTCCGCCGGGCTGCTCGGCCCGCTGCGCTCCCCCGGCCTGGTGCTGCTGCTGGTCGGACTGGCCGGGGCCGGCTGGGCCGTCGGCGCGCAGAACGTGCTGTTCATCGCCTACGCCGAGCACCACGCCGACGCCCTGCCCGGCGGCGCGGGCACCCTGCTGGCGCTGGCGGCGCTCGGCGGCCTGCTCGGCGCGCTCGCCTACGGCGCGGTGAAGTGGCGCAGCAGCACGGCCACCCGCACCTGGGTCATGGCGCTCGCGATGGCCGCGTCCTACCTGCCGCTGGTGCTGCTGCCCGGGCCGTACCCGATGGCCGCACTGGCCTTCCTCTCCGGGATCGGGCTGGCGCCGCTGCTGGCGGCGGCGTTCGTGCTGGTCGCCGAGCTGGCGCCGACCGGAACGGTGACCGAGGCGTTCGCCTGGCTGGTGACGCTGTTCGCGACGGGCAACTCGCTCGGCTACGCGGTGTCCGGCAACCTGGCCGAGGACTCGCTGCGGCCGGTGGCGCTGTGCGCGGCGGGCGGGATCGCGCTCGGCGCCCTGCTGCTGTTCGGCGCCCGCCGCTGGTTCCACCCGGCGCCGTCGGTGCAGCCGGTGCAGCCGGTGCAGCCGGTGCCGGTGGGCTGAGGCCCCCCACAGACGACCGCGCCCACCGGGGTCTGGCCGGCGGGCGCGGTCTTTCGTTCTCCCCTACTACTACCTACTGCTTCTCCTACTACCTACTGCTTCGCGCCACCTACTGCCTCGCGCCCCGCCCCGGCCCGCCGACCGCCGACGCGGTGGAGGAGCGCAGCACCAGCGAGGTGGCCAGCGGCGGGACGGGCGCCGCCCGCTCGCCGCGCAGCAGGCCCGCCAGCGCCGCCGCGCCGACCCGGCCCAGCTCCTCGCCGGGCAGGTCGACGGTGGTCAGCGGCGGGGCCAGCAGCGCGGCCACCGCGACGTTGTCCATGCCGACCACCGACAGGTCGGCCGGCACCCTCAGCCCCAGCTCGGCGGCGGCCTGGTACACCCCGGAGGCGACCACGTCGTCGTCGCAGATCACCGCGCGCGGGCGGTCCGGGCGCTCCAGCAGGCGGTGCGCCACGCTCCGCGCGGCCGGCTGGCCCTCGTTCAGGCTCACACCCAACTCCACGACTTCCAGGTCGAGTTCGGCGGCGACCTGCTCGAACGCGGCCTGCCGCACCCGGAACGTGTACGCGGAGTGGGTGGAGCGCAGCCGCCCGATCCGGCGGTGGCCGAGCCCGGCCAGGTGCTCGACGGCGGCGCGCATCCCGCCCGCCACGTCGAGTTCGACGGTCGGCCGGGCCCGGTCGGTGCCCGGGTCGGCGTCGAGGAAGACGGCGGGGGTGTCGGCGGGCAGCTCGCCGAGCTGGCTGTCGTCCGGGGAGCAGATCAGCAGGCCGTCGAAACGACTGGTGGTGGCGGCCTCGGCGAGGGTGGCGCTCCCCCAGCCGGAACTGACCACGACCGCCAGGCCGTGCCGGCCGGCCTCCTCGTGGACGCCCTCCAGCACCCGGCCGAAGAACGGGCCGAGGATGTTCGGCACCGCCAGCAGGATCATCCCGCTACGGCCGAGCCGCAGCTGCCGGCCGGCCGCCTGCGGGCGGTAGCCGAGGCTGCGGGCGGCCTCCCGGACCCGCTCCCGGGTGGCGTCGGAGACCCTGCGGCCGGCCTCGGCGCCGGAGAAGACCAGTGAGACGGTGGCTTGGGAGACCCCGGCGAGCCTGGCCACGTCCCGGCCGGTGGGCCGGCGCACCGGGGCCGGCCAGGTCCCGGCCTCCGCCTCGACGGGCGCCGCCTCGACGGACGACCCGCGCAACGCGGACGGCCCGGACGGCGGGTCGGCCGGTCCGGGCTCGGAAGCCGCAGAAGCGGAAGCGGGGTCGGGGTCGGAAGCGGAGGCGTCCGAGGCGGCGGAGTCGGGCACGGCGGCTGCGGTCGCGGGTCCGGCCGGGGTCAGCTCTGCCGGACGGCGGCCGTCCGGGCCGCCTCGTCGACGGCGTCCTCCTCGGCGTTCTGCGCGGCGATCCGCTCGGCGGTGCGGCTGCGCAGGCCGGAGACCTTGGTGGTGATCTGGGCGGACATGTCGTCGCGCTGACGGCTCAGCAGCACGTAGCTGAGCGGCGCGGACGCGATCGCGGCCAGCAGGAACAGGAAGATCACGCCGGCCTGGCCGCTGACCGGGATGATCTTGAAGTGCCCGAGCAGCAGGGCGACCAGCAGGCAGCCGAGGAAGATGCTGACCCGCAGGGAGGTGTAGCGGAGCGTGGCGTGCGACTTCTCCTGGCCGGTGCTGCTCACGGGACACATCCTTTTCACTGGTCTGGCTTTTCACTGGTCTGGGCGGGGGCCGGTCTCCCAGTGAAGCATGCCTGACGGGCGGCGAGGGGAAGGGGGCGCCCGTCCCCCGCCCGCCGCCGCCCGACCGGACCCGCCGCTCAGCGCAGGTCGAGCCAGAGGGTGATGTCGTCGCGGTCGTCCCCGGGGGCGACCCGGATCGCGGCCGGCACCCGGCCGACCTCCCGGTAGCCGCAGCGGGTGTAGAAGCGCTCCAGGCCCTGGCCGCCGCGCGCGGTCAGCCGCAGGCTCTCCAGGCCCCACTCCCGGGCTATCCGCTCGGCCTCGGCGAGCAGCCGGGCACCGTAGCCGCGGCCCTGGCAGTCGGGGTGCACCATGACCCGCTTGAGCATCCGCCAGTGCTCCATCAGGTCGAAGCGCATCGACTCGAAGAAGAGGACACCGACCAGCCGGCCGGTGTCACTCTCGTGGGCGACCAGCAGCCGGTCCGGGCCGTCCGGCTCGACCCCGGCGAACTGGTGGTCGGCGGTGTCCCAGACCTCGTCCTCCGTCACCGGCGCCACGAAGCCGACCGCGCCGCCGGCGTTGGTGACGTCGGCCCACAGTCGGACGACGGCGGTGCGCAGGTCCGGGTCGAGCTTCGGGTCCAGGGTGAAGGTGAGCGCCATGGTCGCGGAGCCTAGCCCTCCGGTCCGACAGGCCCCCGGCCCGCCCTACGAGAGGGCCGGGACGGGGCGGTCCGGCCGGCTGGTGCGCAGCGCCAGGCAGAGCCCGACGGCGACCACGCACAGGGCGCCGGCGCCGTACCAGGTGAGGTCGTAGTTCCCGAGCGCGTCGCGGGCCAGGCCCGCCAGCCCGGCGACGACGGCCGCGCCGATCTGGTGGCTGGCCAGCACCCAGCCGAAGACGATCGGGGCGTCCCCGCCGAAGTGCCGGCGGCACAGCGCGACGGTCGGCGGCACGGTGGCCACCCAGTCCAGGCCGTAGAAGATGACGAAGGCCAGGATCGGCGGTTGCAGCGAGCCGGCGAGCAGCTGCGGCAGCAGGAGCAGCGAGATCCCGCGCAGCCCGTAGTAGGTGACCAGCAGGATCCGGGAGTCGACCCGGTCGGTGAGCCAGCCGCTGAAGATGGTGCCGACCACGTCGAAGACGCCGATCATGGCGAGCAGGCCGGCCGCGGTGGTCACCGGCATGCCGTGGTCGTGGGCGGCCGGGATGAAGTGGGTGCCGACCAGGCCGGCGGTGGTGGCGCCGCAGATCGCGAAGGAGCCGGACAGCAGCCAGAACGCCCGGCTCCGGGCGGCGTCCCGCAGCACCCGCAGCGAGCGGGTCAGGGCGCGGCCGTCGGCGGCGGGCGCCGGCGGCTCCTCGGTCGCCCCGTACGGGAGCAGGCCGAGGTCGGCGGGCCGCTCGCGCATCAGCAGCAGGACGGGGACGGCGACCGCGCTGGCCGCGAGCGAGACCACGATCACCGCCGAGCGCCAGCCGTGGTGCTCGACCAGCCAGGCGCCGACCGGCAGGAACACCAGGTTTCCCGCTGCCCCGGCGGCGGTCAGCACGCCGGTGACCAGGCCCTGGCGGGCCTGGAACCAGCGGCCGGTGATGGTGGTGGCGAAGGCGCCGGCCATCGAGCCGCTGCCCAGGCCCACCAGCACGCCCCAGCAGAGCACCAGTTGCCAGGGCTCGCGCATCAGCATGGTGAGCCCGGAGCCGACCGAGATGGTCAGCAGCGCGCAGACCACCACCAGGCGCACGCCGAAACGGTCCATCAGGGCGGCGGCGAAGGGGGCGGTGAGGCCGTAGAGGGTCAGGTTGACGGAGGTGGCGCTGGATATCGTCCCGAGCGACCAGCCGAACTCGTTGTGCAGGGCGTCCATCATCAGGCTGGGCGTGGACCGGAAGCCGGCCGAGCCGAGCAGGACCAGCAGCGAGACACCGGCCACCACCCAGGCGTAGTGCACCCGGAAGCGGGTCGGACGGGCGGGGCGGACGGGTCCTTCGGGGGCGGGCGCGGGGGCGGGGGCGGGGGCGTTGCGTTCGGTCACGCGGACGAGTGTCCCGAAGCGGCGCGGCCGCGACGAGTGGCCTGAATGACAGCTTTCGCAAGAATCGGGCCACGGTCCCGGCATACCCTGGCCCGAACCGGCCGGACTGGCCCGAACCGAACCGAACCAACCGACCCGACCGACCGACCCGACCGACCCAACCGGTCCGGGCGGCCGCACCACCGAAGGGGAACGGCATGGCCCACCTGGTCGCGGTACTCGCCCTCGACGGCGTGATCGCCTTCGAACTCGGCATCCCCGCCCGCATCTTCGGCGGCGCCAAGGACCCGGCCGGGCGGCCGCTCTACGAGGTCGCCACCTGCACGCTGGACGGCCGGCCGATCGCCACCAGCGCGGACTTCCGGATCAGCGTCGACCACGGGCCCGAACTGCTGGAGCGGGCCGACACGGTGGTGATCCCGGCCTCCGCCGACGCGAGCACGGCCACCGTCGACGCCGCCTTCACCCCCGAACTGGCCGCCGCGCTGGGCCGGATCCGGCCCGGCACCCGGCTGATGTCGATCTGCACCGGGTCCTTCCTGCTGGCCGCCGCCGGGCTGCTGGACGGCCGCCCGGCCACCACCCACTGGCGCTACACCCGGCGCTTCGCCGAGCTGTACCCGAAGGTGCGGCTGGACCCGGACGTGCTCTACACCGACGACGGCGACGTCCTCACCTCCGGCGGGGTGGCCGCCGGGGTGGACCTGTGCCTGCACGTGGTCCGCCGCGACCACGGCAGCGCGGTGGCCAACGCGGTGGCCCGCAACTGCCTGGTGCCGCCGTGGCGCGAGGGTGGCCAGAAGCAGTACGTCGAGGCCCCGAGCCCGGTGGACTCCACCGGCCAGGGCACCGCCGCCGTCCGCGCCTGGGCGCTGGAACACCTGGACCAGCCGCTGGCGCTGAGCCGGCTCGCCGACCGGGCGGGCATGAGCCTGCGGACCTTCACCCGGCGCTTCCGCGAGGAGACCGGCGCCAGCCCCGGGCAGTGGCTCACCGTGCAGCGCACCGAGCGGGCCCGGCAGCTGCTGGAGCGCACGGACCTGACGATCGACCAGGTCGCCCGGGAGTCCGGTTTCGGCACCGCCGCCTCGCTCCGGCTGCAATTGCGCGGCCGGCTGGACGTCGCCCCGAGCGCCTACCGGCGAACCTTCCGCGCCGTCCCCGGGTGACCCCGGGCGGCTTCAGGTGCCCTGGACGGCTCTCGGCCGAGTGGCCGGAAAGCGCCGCCGGACAACGGCGGATCGGACGGTGGCCGGCCGCGTGCACCCCGAGCACGGCGCGGCCGGCCACCATCCAATCGCGACGCGCGGGCCCTGAACCCGCGCCGCACCCTCCGCACTCGCCAAGGAGCGCCCGCGACCGGCGGTCCACGGCCCCCCTGCTGGCGTGGTCCCCCTGGACAACAGCACCGCGGCGGCGTTCGGGCGTCCCCTCGGCGTCCCCTCACTGACGGAGAGCCGCACCCAAGCGTGATCAGTCGGATACGTCACGTCAATGGGTAGTCCGAAATTCGGAATGGTTGCGTCAACTTTCGGCCGGTGATCTCCACCAGTGATCTCCGCCGACGATCACCGGCGGGAACGGCAGCGAACCGAGCAGGTCCCGGGCTGCCGCTGCCGCTGCCACTACTGCGCCAACGCCGCCCAGTCCACGCCCGCCAGCGGGTCCGCCGGCCGGGCGTCCGCGCCGATCTCGCACCACACCCGCTTGCCCGAGCCGTCCGGGAACCAGCCCCAGCGCTCGCAGAGCAGCTCGACCAGCTCCAGGCCGCGCCCGTTGGTGGCGTTCTCGTCCGCCCCGGCGTGCCGTGGGGCGGGGGCCGTCCGGCTGGCGTCGGCGACCTCCACCCGCAGCGGACCGGCCGGCTCACCGCCCGCTTGGTCCTCCTCCACCGGCAGGCAGAGCCGCAGCACCGCCGGACACCCGGTGTGCACCACGGCGTTGGTCACCAACTCGGAGACCACCAGCACCACCGTCTCGGCGACCGGCGCGTCCGGGTCCACCCCATGGTTCAGCAGCCGCGAGCGCACCCACCGACGGGCCCGGCCGACCTCGGCCGGGTCCGCCTGCACCGCCAGCTGTACCTGAAGAACCTGCACCGCTCCACCACCCGCACTCGCAGTTCGGCCATCGTCCCGATCGGGCCGGATCGTCCAGCCGGCGAACCCTCGCACATCGCCCGGTGCCACCCGGGCCCTCGGCCGGGCTCCCGCCCGGCGCTCACCCGAGCTGTCCCGTCCGGGCCAACTCGTCCGGGCCAACTCGTCCGTCGCGCACTGGCCG
The DNA here is from genome assembly GCF_042731835.1 of Kitasatospora sp. NPDC059817. Taxonomy (NCBI): domain Bacteria; kingdom Bacillati; phylum Actinomycetota; class Actinomycetes; order Kitasatosporales; family Streptomycetaceae; genus Kitasatospora; species Kitasatospora sp. NPDC059817. The sequence continues at coordinate 22,856 of NZ_JBHWIR010000080.1, forward strand.
CGACTCGATTACGCCTCAGGATGAGTGGGCGGACGGACCTCGGCAAGCGCTTCGGGCATATTCCAGCGATCGGGGGACAGCGCAGTGCATACTGTCCCGTTCACTCTCGCGAGCCTCGTACCGGCACTCGTCCGGCCCGGGCCGACCCGCCGGTCCCGCAGTGGCGAACCTACCTCCGGACGCCCCGCGCACCCGGCCCGCCACTCGCGAACCACCCGTGCGACATATGTCCAACGGCCTTCGAACAGCGGCCTCCACGGACCGCCCCGCGCACGGGCCACCGGTACGAGCGACGACCGGGCGCCGGGCCGGGTGACGATCCGGATGACGGCCCGGGTGACGATCCGCAGGCCCGGGTTCCGTTCTTCGGGGAATGCTCCCGCCGCCGACCGGCCGCAAGATACCGTTGGGTACGCCAGCGAAACCCGGGCAGGAGGGTGGTTCCCGATGGCCACCCCCGACCGCGCGCCGCGCTGGGACGAGCAGCTCCAACGCCGCCTCGCCCGCGGCGAGGAGACCGCGCTCGGCGAGATCTACGACCAGCTCGCGCCGATGGTGCACGGACTGGCCGGGCGGATACTCGCCGACCAGGCCGCCGCCGCCCAGCTCACCCGGGAGATATTCGCCCACGTCTGGGAGCACCCCGAGGACTTCGACCCCGTCCAGGGCTCGCTGCGCTCCTGGCTCGGCGCGCTCACCCACCGCCGCGCGGTCGACCGGCTGCGGGCGCGGCGGGCCGCCGAGCGGGTACCGGGCGGCCCGGGCAGCGGACTTGACGGCCCAGGCGGCGGCGAGGGCGCGGCCGAGGCGGAGATCCGCGCCGTGGCCACCGCCGCGCGCATGCAGTACGTGGTGGACTCCCTGCCCCAATCCCTGCGTGAGACCATCGCGGTGACGTACTACGACGGCCGCACCTACCAGGAGACGGCCCGGCTGCTCGGCATCAGCGAGCAGGCCGCCAAGCAGCGGATGCGGCTCGGCCTGGAACTGCTGGCCACCGAACTGGCCGAGGAGCGCGCCCGCCACGACGAGCGGCACGGCCGCGAGGACGGCCGGGCCGACGACCGGGACCACCGGGACGACGCGGGCGACAGGGACGACGGGGACAGGGGCGCATGAGCGAGCGGAGCGAGCCCACCACCGAGGAGCGCCACGACGCCCTGCGCTCGCTGCTCGGCGCCTGGGCCCTCGGCGCCTGCCCGAACCGTGACGCCGCCGAGCTGGAGCAGCACCTGCGCACCTGCCCGGAGTGCGCCGAAGAGGCCGCCCGGCTGCGTGAGGCGGCGGGGTGGCTCGCCCTAGACGAGCCGCTCGACCAGCCCAACTCGCTGCGCCAGCAGGTGCTCGACTGGTGCCTGGCCCGCCGACCGGCCGAACTGCCCGTCCCCGCCTGGGGCATGCCGTACACCGCGGAGACGGCCAAGCTCGACGCGCTGCTGCGCGACCTCGGCCCGGAGGAGTGGCAGGAGGTGGCCGACCTGCCGTGGCACGGCGGCACCGGGCGGCTGCGTCCGGCCGAGGTGCTGTGCCATCTCGCCGCCGTGGACGGCTATCTGGCGCTCGCCCTCGGCCTGCCCGACCCGGTGCCGGCCGGCCCGGGCGCCACGCCGGCCCCGGCCGCCCGGCGGGTGCCGCCGCAGGAGCCGGCCGCGCGGCCGCCAGCGCCCCTGCTCCTGCCCCGGGTCCCGCTGCAGGGCGGGCCGTACGCCGGGATCGCCGAGCGCACCGCCCGGCTGGTCGCCGACCGGGCCGGCCTCCCGCCGCAGTCGGTGCGGGAGCGGTGGCGGCGGCAGACCCACGACCTGGTGCGCACCGCCGCGCTCGCCCCGCGGGGCAACACCCCCGTCGACTACGGCTTCGCCGTGCTGCCGCTGCGCGACGCCTTCGTGGACCGCGCCTTCGAGTGCTACGTGCACGGCGAGGACGTGGCCCGCGCGGTCGCCTACCCGTACGACCCGCCGGCGCCCCAGCACCTGCGGCAGATGGTGGACCTGGCGGTCCGGATGGTCCCGCGGGCACTGGCCGATCTGCGTGCCGCCCGCGCCACCCGTCCCGAGCCCGCCGGGGCGCCGGACCTCCCGCCCGTGGCGGGCCAGGGCCACGGCCGGGGCCGGCGGCTGCGGCTGGTGATCGACGGTCCGGCGGCCGGCGAGTGGCTGATACCGCTGGACGGGCCGGAGTCGGGGCCGTCCGGCGGCGAGCCGGTGGCCTCGATGGTGCTGGACGGCCTGGAGCTCTGCCAGTTGGCCGCCGCGCACCGCGATCCGGACCGGCTGCCCGTCGGCGAGCACGGCGACCGGGCCGCGATCCGCGAGGTGCTGCACGCCCTGCCACTGCTGTCGCGGCCGTAAACGGCCACAGCCGCGCCGACCGTCCCAACTGCGCGCCCCGACCTCGCTACGCGAAGACCACCGTGCGGGTGCCGTTCAGCAGCACCCGGTGCTCGCTGTGCCACTTCACCGCGCGGGCCAGCGCCTGGCACTCGACGTCCCGGCCGAGCGCGACCAGCTGGTCCGGGGTGACGTCGTGGGTCACCCGGGCCACCTCCTGCTCGATGATCGGGCCCTCGTCGAGGTCGGCGGTGACGTAGTGCGCGGTGGCGCCGATCAGCTTCACGCCCCGGGCGTGCGCCTGGTGGTAGGGCTTGGCGCCCTTGAAGCTCGGCAGGAAGGAGTGGTGGATGTTGATCACCCGGCCGGACAGCGCGGTGCACAGCTGGTCCGAGAGCACCTGCATGTAGCGGGCCAGCACGACCAGTTCGACGTCCTCCTTGGCGACCAGGTCCAGCAGCTGCTGCTCGGCGTCGGCCTTGGTGTCCCGGGTGACCGGGATGTGGTGGAACGGGACGCCGTAGCTCTCGGTCAGGTCGCGCAGGTCGGTGTGGTTGGACACCACCGCGGCGATCTCCACCGGCAGGGCGCCGATCCGGGTGCGGTAGAGCAGGTCGTTCAGGCAGTGTCCGAACTTGCTGACCATGAGGACGATCCGCATCCGCTGCTCGGTCGGGTGGATCTGCCAGTCCATCCCGAACGAGGCCCCGATCGCCGCGAAGCTGGCCCGCAGCTTGTCGGCGGTGACCGGCTCGGCGGCAGAGAAGTGCACCCGCATGAAGAACAGCCCGCTGTCCCCGTCGCCGAACTGCTGGCTGTCGATGATGTTGCAGCCGGTCATGAAGAGGTAGCTGGAGACGGCGTGGACGATGCCCTGCTTGTCGGGGCAGGACAGCGTGAGGACGTACTGGGCGCTGGCCGGCTGCTGGTCCACTGGGGGTATCCCGTCCTGAGGTCGTGGCGTTCGTGGGTGGTCCAGCGTGTCACATCCTGGACAGTCGCCGCCCCGCTGCCCGTACTGCGGGACGGCACTGCTCAGCGGCCCGACCGAAAGCCCGACCAGGCACCCGGTTAGGCCGCCGACCAGGCGCCCGGCCGGCGGCCCCGCCGTGGACCCGAACTCAGACCCAGGCTCAGACCCGGGTGAGGATGCGCAGCACGTCCAGCGACTTGGGCGCCGCGTCCGGGTCGTCCCCGTCGTTCACCGCCAGCGCGACGTGCGCCTCGCGCGCGGCCCGGACCGCCTCCGGCCAGCCGGGGTGGCCGAAGTAGGCGGAGGCGTGGGCGTCCGCGCCGACCTCGTGCAGCAGCTGGACCACGCGCAGCACCGCGACGTCGACCAGGGCGGCCTCGGCGGAGTCGCGGAAGATCGTGCCCACGTACTTCTCGGCCGACCAGTGGTCCAGCCAGGTGTCCTCGACCAGTCGGTAGACGGCGTCGGTCACGTCGCCGTACCCCTCCCGGCCGTTCAGCCAGGTCTCCTGCTGGAAACCGGGGTCGGACAACATGTGCAGCGCCGAGCGCAGTCGGGCTCGCCAGCGCCACCAGGGCAGGTCGTTGAGCGGCATGCCGTTCATCGTGCTGGAGCGGTGGCCCGGACGAGAAGTGTTTCGGGCAGACCGATGCGAAGAATCTGTGCTGGCGGACATGGAGAACGATCGTACGTTCCCTGTCCGTTCGTACTCCACTCCCGATCTACACGCGTGCCCCGCCGGATTTCAGCTCCCGTTATCCGACCGTTCGCACTTCGGCCCTCTCGGCGTGTGGCGCCGGGGCTTGGCTTGCTCCGGTGCGCCGGATGGCGCCCCAGAGAGGGAAGACCGATGACCAGCCGAAGGGACCCGTTCCAACCCCGGCACCAGTTCGCGCGGCGCCGCCGCCGCCCGATCGCCGCGGCCGCCACCGCCGCGGCCCTGCTCCCCACCCTCTTCTCGGCCTCCGCGTGCGGCGGACCGGCCGATGCCTCCACCAACGGCGGCGACCTCACCGTGATGACCTGGTCCCCGTCCGGCACCGGCTCCGCCGACCGGCCCGGCATGACCGCGCTCGCCGAGGCGATCGGCCGGGACGTCAACCTCAAGGGCGGGCTGAACGGCCGCCGGCTGCAGGTGCTCACCTGCAACGAGCACAACACCTCCGAAGGCGCCAAGGCCTGCGCCCAGCGGGCGGTGGACGCCAAGGCGGTCGCCGTGATCGGCTCCTACAGCCAGTACGGCTTCGACTTCATGCCCGTCCTGGAGCGCGCCGGCATCCCCCTGATCGGCGGCTACGGGCTCTCCCAGCCCGAGTTCAGCAGCCCGCTCTCGTACCCGGTGGACGGCGGCATGCCCGCGCTGATCGGCGGCAGCGGCCGTCAGCTGGTCGAGGCCGGCTGCAAGGCCGTCGCGCTGGTCCGCCCGGACACCCCGTCCGGCGACAACCTGCTCGGCTACCTGGCCAACGCGCTCAAGCCGGCCGGCATCAAGCTGCTCGACGTCAAGGCGCCCGAGCAGTCCACCGACTACACGGCGGTGGCCCGCAAGGCGATCGGCAAGGACGAACCGGCGAACTGCGTCACCAGCGCCCTCGCCGCCGAGCCGACCGGCAACCTGCTGGACTCCTACCGCCGGCTGAACCCGAGGAACACCCGGTTCGCCTCGGTGATCGGCAGCGTGCAGCAGTCGGTGGTCGACTCCACCGGCGGCGACTCCGGCCCGCTGGCCGGCACCTACGTCACCAGCTGGTACCCGCCGGAGTCGGCGAAGGTCTGGGACGGGCTGCGCGCGGTGGTGCGCGCCGACGCCACCGGCGGCCACACCATCGACGTCTCCGATCCCGGCGTGCAGACCACCTGGGTCGCGTACGAGGTGTTCCGGCTGGTCGCCGAGAAGGTCGCGGCGTCCGGCCGGCAGGTCACCGAGAAGACCGTCACCGGGCTGCTGGACAGCGGCGAGGGCATCGACGTCGGGCTCACCCCGCCGCTGAACTGGGGCACCCCCAACATGCTGCCCAGCACCGAGTCACCGCGGCTGGTGAACACCTGGGTCACCTACCAGGTGGTCAAGGGCGGCCGGATGACCCTGCAGCAGCCGGGCTTCGTGGACATCCGCTGGGTGCTCACCGGGGGCCGCCCACCGGCGTGACGCCCGGACGACGCAGAACGGACGACGAAGGACCAATGACGAAGGACGGACGACGAAGGGGCGGGCCGACGGGCCCGTTCCCCCGTCCGTTCGTCCGTCCTACAGGTCGCCGTCGCTGCGGCTGGGCAGGCCGGTCTGGGTGGCGATCGCGTTCCACAGGGTCGAGGCCTGCTTCTTCGCGGTGGTCGCCGCGCCGCTGGCCTGGACGGCGTTCTTGTAGTGCTGGTTGTCCAGCTTCTTGGGGTCGCAGGCGCCCTGCGAGTCCCCGGCCCAGGCCGCGTACTCGTCGTCGGCCTGCGCGGAGGCGGTCCACGCCGCGTTGAGCTGCTCGACCAGCTGCTGGCCGCCGGGCAGCTTGTCCGCCTTCAGCTGGCCGAGCTTGGTCTGGAGTTCGCGCCGCTTGCCGGCCGCGCCGGTGAGCGCTTGCTGCGACTCGGGCAGCTTGTCGCACTTCTGCACCGAGGCGACCGCGCCGACCACCGCCGAGCGGCTGTCGCTCGCGGTGCCGAGCAGGTCCGACAGCGGCTGCGCCTGGGCCTTGACCGCCGGGTCGACGGTGGTGCCCGAGCTGCTCGCACTCGCCGTGCCGGGGGTGGTGCTGCCGGTGGCGGCCACCGGGAGGGCCTTCTTGGCGTCGGCGGCGGGGGTGGTTTCGTCCCCGTTCACCAGGACGGCGACCAGGATGCCGGCCGCCGCGAAACCGGCCACCACCCCGCCGATGATCAGTTTGTTGGACGGGCGGCCGCCACGGGCGGACGGGGCCTGCGCGCCCGCCTGGGTGGCATCGAAGCCCTGCCCGTGGTCCTGTCCGTAGCCCTGCCCCTGCCCGTGGTCCTGGGCGTAGCCCTGGCCGTAGTTCTGCCCGTAGTCCTGACCGGGGTAGGCCGGCGCCGGCTGCGGCTGCCCGGCCTGCGCGTAGCCCTGGTAGCCGCCCGGGCCGGGCTGCTGCGGGTAGCCGGCCTGGGACTGGCCCGTGGGGTAGCCGCCCGCGTGCGGGTCCGCGCCCGGGTAGGGCGGGAGGTGCTGCGTCTCCGGCGCCGGCTCGTGCTGCGGGACGCCGTAACCGGGCTGGGGAGCACCGGCCCACGGGGCGGGCTGGGCCGGCATGGCCTGGGTCGGCCGCGCGTGCCCGCCCTCGCCGAGGTACTCCGGCTGCCCGGACGGCTGCCCCACCGGCGGCACGCCTGTCTGCCCCTGCGGGTGGCCCTGGGGATGACCCTGCGGCTGGCCCGGCACGCCGCCCTGGGTCTGGCCGGGCTCGGGGCGGAACAGGTCGTCCAGGTTGAAGTCACCCGAGTTGGGGTACGAGCGGCGCTGGCTCAACGCGATTCCTCACCTGTGCACGACCGCGCGCTGACGGCGGACCACATCTCGTCGGTTCTTGGGGGCATCACAGTTCCTTGGACGTCGCGCCCACGCTACCGGTTCGCCGAACCGGGTGGCCACGCGGGCGGGACATCCCTCACGCTCCCCTCACCCCGCCCCGCCGGGGCCCGGGGCCTTGGGCGGGCCCTGGTGCCCCGGGCGCGACACTAGGCGGCCTCCGCATCCGCCCTGGCGTGGAACTCGCGGACCACCCGCTGCTCCCGGTACGGCTCCAGCCGGCGCCGGAACTCGTCCAGGTACTCCACGCCCCGGTTGGACCGCAGCCCGCTCAGCAGCCGGACCGCCTGCGCGCCCGTCTCACAGGCGCGTTCGAGGTCCCGCTGCTGCAACTGGGCGGTGGCGAGCAGGACGAGGTCCACCGCGCGGCGGCGGACCCGGGTCGGCGGGTGCAGGTCGAGCGCCCGGCGGGCGTAGTGCTCGGCCTGGCCGGCCTGCTCCAAGTCCCGGTGACAGTGGGCCAGTTCGTCCGACAGATAGGCGTCGTCGAAGTGGGCGATCCAGTCCGGGTCGTCCTCCGGGCGGCGCTTCTCCATCATCTCCAGCGCCTTGGCCGACACCGCCTCGCAGGAGCGGGCGTCCCCCAGCAGGGCGTGGCCGCGGGCCTCGGCGGCGTAGAACATCGCCATCGCCGTCGGGGTGGCGACCGTCCGGGCGCCCTCCTGCGCGGCGCGGGCGAGCTGGGCGATCTCCCGCGGGTTGCCGAGCGTCGCCGCCAGGTGGCTCATCGACGCCGCCAGCACGTAGCCGCCGTAGCCGCGGTCGTCGGCCGCCTGGGCGAGCCGGAGCGCCTGGATGTAGTAGCGCTGGGCCAGGCCGGGCTGGCCGGTGTCCACCGCCATGTATCCGGCCAGTTCGGTCAACCGGGCCACTGCGGCGAAGAGTTGGCGCCCGGTCTCGTCCCGGTACGCCCCGCCGAGCAGGCTGGAGACCACCGAGTTGAGGTAGTGCACGACCACCGGGCGCACGTGACCGCTGCCGAAGCGGTGGTCCAGGTCGACCAGCATCGCGGTGGTGGCCTTGATCGCGGCCACGTCGGTCGGGCCGACCCGGGGGCCGCCGGTGCGGGCCACCACCGGGTCGGGCGGGGTGATCAGCCAGTCCCGGCTGGGTTCCACCAGCGCGGAGGCGGCGACCGTGGCCCCGGTCAGGAAGTCCCGCCGGCCGACGTCGCTGCGCCAGAGCTCGCAGACCTGCTCCAGGGCGGCGTTCAGGGTCGGCGCGAACTGGAGCCCGATGCCGGAGCTGAGGTTCTTGCCGTCGGCCATGCCGATCTCCTCGACCGACACGCTGCGGCCGAGCTTGCGGCCGAGGGCCTCGGCGATCACGGCCGGCGCCTGCCCGCGCGGCTGCTGCCCGCGCAGCCAGCGGGCGACGGAGGTCTTGTCGTACCGCAGGTCCAGACCGTGCTCGGCGCCGCAGAGGTTGACCCTCCGGGCCAGGCCGGCGTTGGAGCAGCTGGCCTCCTGGATCAGTTGCTGCAGACGCTCGTTGGGCTGTCGTGCGACGAGTGGTCTTGCGGCCATTGGGTTTCGCCTCCCCACACCCTCCGGTCCCGGCCGGCGGGCGACGATTCTGCTGATCTGTTGCCGACTGTCCGACCGTCCAAGGAATCTGACACCAGGTTAGCGATCAGCAACGCCAGCGGGATACCCACGGTGACGATCCGCACCCCCCACGCGCCCTGGGAAATGCTCCTGTGCGCCCCCACTGCGCCTGCCCCCGCCCGCCTCAACTCGGTCGAGTAACCGGTTCGAGTGACATTGCCGGTATGCGCCCAACCGGCTTGCGCCGGGCCGTAACCAGCCTCACACACGGTAGTTGAGCTTCGCGTGGAAGACATCCCCGACTCCCCCGACCAGGGCAAGAACGCCGCACTGCCCCCGCTGCTCATCGAAGCCGTCGGCTACGCCGAGAACCGCCACTGGGAGGTCGCTCCCGGCGCCTGGCTGATCGACGGCGACGGGCCCGCCCGCTGCTCCTGCGGCGACCGGCGCTGCCTGCTGCCGGGGGCCCACCCGCTCGACGCGGACTGGGCCCGCAAGGCGAGCGCCGGGCCGGGGGCGGTACGGCGCTGGTGGACCGAGCGGCCGCAGGCCTCGATCCTGCTGCCCACCGGCCGGTCCTTCGACGTCCTGGACGTCCCGGAGACGGCCGGATGCCTGGCGCTGGCGCGGATGGAGCGGATGGACCTCCAGCTGGGCCCGGTCGCGGTGCTGCCCGCCTCGCCCGGCCGGATCGGCCGGCGGCTGCACTTCCTGGTGCTGCCCGGGGTCGCGGCCAAGCTGCCGGAGATGCTCCGCAAGCTCGGCTGGCCGCCCGGCCGGCTGGACCTGGTGGCCCGCGGCGAAGGGGACTGGACGGTCGCCCCGCCGTCCCGGATCGGTGGCACCGGCTACGCCCAGTGGGCCCGCTCCCCCTCGGCGCTCAACCGCTGGCTGCCCGACGCCGCCGAGCTGATCAGCCCGCTCGCCTACGCCTGCGGGCGCGAGGCGCCCGCGGCCGCCCACCCCCAGCCCGCCCAGCCGGCGGCAGCGGTGCGCTGAACGGGCGCAGCAACGGTTCACCACCCCGGTTCACCGCCCCGTGAACGGCCGCCCTCCGCCTATCGGGTGAGGGCGCGCAGCGCGCGACACCCCGCGCACGGCTGACGGGCCTTGTCTCCCACCGGCGACGGGGCCCGTCACACGCATGTGCGGATAAGGCCTCCGTGTACCCGCTGATCATGGACGAAAGCCCCCCGGACGAGTGACAACGCTCAAGGATTGCCATGATCGGCCGAGGGGAGGAATTGCGGTGCGAGGGGACGCCGGAGGGAGCGCTCGGACGGGGAAGCCGGGCGCGGCGGTGGAGGGGCCGGGAGGGGATGGAGGGGACGGGAGGGACGGAGGGGACAGGGAGGGAACGGGGAGGCGAAAGGGCCCGCTGCACGGGGAGCAGCGGGCCCTTCTCGTCGTTCCGGGAGGGGGGGGGGGGCGGGCGGCCCCCC
>NZ_JBHWIR010000081.1:0-25972 GCF_042731835.1 Kitasatospora sp. NPDC059817
CCGCAGGCCCCGACGACCGGGGCCCCGGCCGACGCGCAGCCCGGCACCCCGCCGCCCGCCGCCGGCAGCGGCGAGCAGACCCCGGCGGGCGACCAGACCTCGCCCGCCGCGACGGCCCCCGCCGCCGGTGGCCCGGCCGACGGCACGACGGGGAAGCCGAGCGGCAAGGCGAGCCCGAGGACGGCCCCCGCCACCCCGTCCGGGGCCGCCACCGACACCCCGTCGTCCTCGCCGAGCGCCAACCCCAACTGCGCGGTGGACACCAGCGGCCTGACCGCCGGCGCGCCCGCCACCGGGGACGTCGTCCCGCAGCAGAACTGGACGCTGGCGACCAGCCGGCTGGCGCTGCACGGCGCGGCCTTCCACGGCGTCTACGACGTGCGGACCCCGACCGGCACCAAGCGGGTGCTGAAGTTCGTGGTGGACACCGTCGACATCGACAACCTCGACATGTCGACGTTGCAGGGCAACGGCAAGACCTTCCACGTGAAGGGCGCCCCCGGCTCGACCTCGACCATGCGCAAGGGCCCGGTCACGATGTACGTGGAGCGGCTGTCCGGCCACCTCTCCAAGGTGCTCGGCCTGCCGATCCCGATCGACCTGGGCGAGATCACGCTCACCCCGGACACCCTGCCGCGCTGGCTGTACGACCTGATCGGCTCGATCCCGATCCCGCTGGACCTGGAGCTGACCGGGGTCACCGCCAAGCAGGCCGGCCAGTTCGGCGGCACGCTGACCATCCCCGGCATGCGCCTGTTCAACGACGACGCGCCGTACAGCGACAAGTAGACGCGCCGTACGGCGACGAGTAGGCGACCGGCAGCCGCGCCACGGCGGCGGCGACGTCGCGAGAACGCCCGTGGGGCGGCCCTCCACCGGAGGACCGCCCCACGGGCGTCGGTGCCACGGGGTGTTACTCGCCCCGGGTGCCCAGGTGGTGCACCTGGACCATGTTGGTGTTGCCGGGGATGCCGGGGGGCGAGCCGGCGGTGACGATGACGGTCGCGCCCTCGGCGAGCTGGCCCATGCTGAGCAGCTCGCGGTCGACCTGGGCGACCATCGCGTCGGTGGACCCGACCTGCTCGGTGACGTGCGCCTCGACGCCCCAGCTCAGCGAGAGCTGGTTGCGGGTGGCGACGTCCGGGGTGAACGCGATCACCGGGATCGGTGAACGGTAGCGGGACAGACGGCGGGCGGTGTCACCGGACTTGGTGAACGCGACCAGCGCCTGGCCGTTCAGGAAGTCGCCCAGCTCGCACGCGGCGCGGGCGATCGAGCCGCCCTGGGTGCGCGGCTTGCGGCCCGGGTTGAGCGGCTGGAGGCCCTGGGACAGCAGCTCCTCCTCGGCCCTCTCGGCGATCCGGCTCATGGTGCGGACGGTCTCGATCGGGTACTTGCCGACGCTCGACTCGGCGGACAGCATGACCGCGTCGGTGCCGTCCAGGATGGCGTTGGCGACGTCGGAGACCTCGGCGCGGGTGGGGCGCGAGGCGTGGATCATCGACTCCATCATCTGGGTGGCGACGATGACGGGCTTGGCGTTGCGGCGGGCCAGCGTGATCAGCTGCTTCTGGACCAGCGGCACCCGCTCCAGCGGGTACTCGACGGCCAGGTCGCCGCGGGCGACCATGATGGCGTCGAAGGCGAGGACGATCTCCTCCATGGCCTCGACGGCCTGCGGCTTCTCGATCTTGGCGATGACCGGCACGCGGATGCCGACCTCGTCCATGACCTCGTGGACGTCCTTGACGTCGTCCGCGTTGCGGACGAAGGACAGGGCGACCATGTCGACGCCCAGGCGCAGCGAGAAGCGCAGGTCGTCCTTGTCCTTCTCGGACAGGGCGGGCACGTTCACGGCCGCGCCGGGCAGGTTGATGCCCTTGTTGTTCGAGAGCACGCCGCCCTCGATCACCACGGTCTTCACCCGCGGGCCGTCGACGCTGACGACCTCCAGGGCGATGACGCCGTCGTTGATCAGGATCGGGTCGCCGGGCTTGACGTCGCCGGGCAGGCCCTTGTAGGTGGTGCCGCAGATGTGCTGGTCACCGGGGACGTCCTCGGTGGTGATGGTGAACTCGTCGCCGTTGTCGACGGTCACCGGGCCGTTGGCGAAGGTCGCCAGACGGATCTTGGGACCCTGGAGGTCGGCCAGGACGCCGATGGCCTTGCCGGTGTCCTCCGAGACCTGGCGGACCTTGCGGTACCGCTCCTCGTGGTCCGCGTGGTTGCCGTGGCTCATGTTCAGTCGGGCGACGTTCATGCCCGCCTCGACGATGGCCTTCAGCTGTTCGTAGGAGTCCGTCGCCGGACCCAGGGTGCAGACAATTTTCGCTCGGCGCATATGGATCAGTCTATCCGTTCGTGTTATAGGTGCATTCGGCACGAATCGTGAGGAATCGCCAACGAAGGATCCCGAGGGGCGAGACGGCGTCCAGTCAGTCCCCGGACGGCCGGTGGACCAGGGCGAAGGCCTGTCGGGCGATCTCCAGTTCCTCGTCGGTGGGCACCACGGCGACCGCCACCCGGGCGTACGCGGGCGAGATGATCCGGGCCTCGCCGGAGCGCACCGAGTTCAGCTCGGGGTCGACCGCGATGCCCAGTTCGTCCAGCCCGGCGGTGGCCGCCGCGCGCACCGGCGCCGCGTTCTCCCCGACGCCCGCGGTGAACGCGATCGCGTCCACCCGGCCGAGCACGGCGTAGTAGCCGCCGATGTACTTGCGCAGCCGGTGGATGTACGCGTCGAAGGCGAGCTTCGCGTCGGCGTCCCCGGCCTCGGCCCGGCGCATGATCTCGCGCATGTCGTTGTCGCCGCACAGGCCGCGCAGACCGCTGCGGCGGTTGAGCAGGTCGTCGATCTCGTCGATCGACAGCCCGCCCACCCGGTGCAGGTGGAACACCACACCGGCGTCGATGTCGCCCGAACGGGTGCCCATGACCAGGCCCTCCAGCGGGGTCAGGCCCATCGAGGTGTCCAGGCAGCGACCGCCGGCGACCGCCGAGGCGGAGGCGCCGTTGCCCAGGTGCAGCACGATCACGTTCACCTCGGCCGGGTCCTTGCCGAGCAGCCGGGCGGTGGCCCGCGAGACGTACTGGTGCGAGGTGCCGTGGAAGCCGTAGCGGCGCACCCGGTGCTCGTCGGCCACGGCCTTGTCGATCGCGTACCGGGCCGAGAACTCCGGCATCGAGGCGTGGAAGGCGGTGTCGAAGACGGCCACCTGGGGGAGGTCCGGGCGCAGCGCGCGGGCCACCTCGATGCCGGTGATGTTGGCCGGGTTGTGCAGCGGCGCGACCGGGATCAGCCGGCGGATCTCCTTGAGCACGTCGTCGGTGACCACGGTCGGCTCGGTGAACCGCTTGCCGCCGTGCACCACCCGGTGGCCGATCGCGGCCAGCTCGGGGGAGTCCAGCCCGAGGCCGTCGGCGGCCAGCTCCTCGGCGACGGCCTTCAGGGCGGCGGAGTGGTCCGGGAAGAGCTGCGGCAGCTCGCGCGGCCCGCCCGCGTGCGGGGTGTGCACCAGCCGCCCGCCGGGCTCGCCGATCCGCTCCACCAGGCCGGAGGCCAGCCGGGCACCGTCCAGCATGTCGATCAGCTGGTACTTCACCGACGAGGAGCCGGCGTTCAGCACGAGAACGCGCGTTCCTTCGCTCATGCCTGCGACTCCTTGTCGTCCTGGGCCTGGATGGCGGTGATCGCGACGGTGTTGACGATGTCCTGGACCAGCGCGCCGCGCGAGAGGTCGTTGACGGGCTTGCGCAGGCCTTGGAGGACGGGGCCGACCGCAACCGCGCCCGCCGAGCGCTGGACCGCCTTGTAGGTGTTGTTGCCGGTGTTGAGGTCCGGGAAGATCAGCACGGTCGCCCGGCCCGCCACCGCGGAGCCCGGCAGCTTGGTGGCCGCGACGTGGGCGTCCACCGCCGCGTCGTACTGGATCGGGCCCTCGACCAGGATGTCCGGCCGCAGCTCGCGGACCAGCTCGGTGGCCTTGCGGACCTTGTCGACGTCCGCGCCGGAGCCGGAGGTGCCGGTCGAGTACGAGAGCATCGCGACCCGCGGCTCCACCCCGAACTGGGCGGCGGTGGCGGCGGACTGGATCGCGATGTCGGCCAGCTGCTGGGCGTCCGGGTCGGGGTTGACCGCGCAGTCGCCGTACACCAGCACCTTGTCGGCCAGGCACATGAAGAAGACGCTCGACACGATGGCCGCGCCCGGCGAGGTCTTGATCACCTCGAAGGCGGGCCGGATGGTCGCGGCGGTGGAGTGCACCGCGCCGGAGACCATGCCGTCCGCGATGCCCTCCTGGACCATCAGGGTGCCGAAGTACGAGACGTCGGTGACCACGTCCAGCGCCAGCTCGACGGTCATCCCCTTGTGGGCGCGCAGCCGGGCGTACAGCTCGGCGAACTGGCGGCGCAGCGGGCTGGTGGTCGGGTCGACGATCCGGACCTGGGCGCGGTCGCCGCCCGGCTGTTCCTGCGGGAGGTCGATGCCGAGGCCCGCGGCCTTGCGGCGCACCGCGTCGGCCTCGCCGAGCAGGGTGAGGTCGCAGATGTTGCGGCGCAGCAGGATCTCGGCCGCGCGCAGCACCCGCTCCTCGGTGCCCTCCGGCAGGACGACGTGCCGCCGGCTTGCCCGGGCCCGCTCCAGCAGCGCGTGCTCGAACATCATCGGGGTGACGCGTTCGGACCGGCCGACCTCGATCAGGTTGGTCAACTCGGCCGTGTCGACATGCAGTTCGAACAGTCCGAGGGCGATCTCGGCCTTCCGCGGACTGGCCGCGGTGAGCTTGCCCTCCAGGTGGGTGAGGGTCGCGGCGGTCGGCCAGCTGCCCTCCGGGACGACCGCGACCGGGGTGCCGGGGGCGAGCCGGGCGGCCAGCGCCATCACGTTCGGGCCGGGGTGCTGGCCGAGCGTCAGCAGCACGCCGGCGATCGGCGGGGCGCCGGCGGCGTGCGCGGCCAGCGAGCCGATCACCAGGTCGGCGCGGTCCCCGGGGGTGACGACCAGGGCGCCCTCGGTCAGGGCGTCCAGGAAGGTGGGCAGCATGGCGCCGCCGAAGACGAAGCCGCGGACGTCCCGGGCCAGGCCGGCGGCGTCCCCGAGCAGGACCTCGGCGCCGGTCGTCTCGACCAGCTGGGCGACGGTCGGCGCGGCCAGCGCCGGCTCCTCCGGGATGACGTAGGCGGGGATCGGCAGCTTCTCGGTGAGCTTGCGCTGGATCCGCTGCTTGGCGCCCGGGGTGACCCGGTTGGCGATCATCGCCAGGGTCTCGCAGCCCAGGTCGGTGAACGCCCGGTGGGCGTTGCGGACCTCGGCGATGACGGCCTCCGGGTCCTCGGCGTGCCCGCCGACCACCGGCAGCACGGCGGCGCCGAACTCGTTGGCCAGCCGGGCGTTGAAGGCCAGCTCGTCCGGGATGTTGGTGTCGGCGAAGTCGGTGCCGAGCACCAGCACCGCCTGGCAGCGCCGCTCCAGCGCGCGGAATCGGTCGACCAGGGTGGAGACCAGCTCGTCCTGCCCCTGGGCGGCCTGCAGCGCGGCGGCCTCCTCGTAGCTGAGCCCGTACAGCTCGGAACTCGGCAGGTCGATCCGGTACCGGCCGCGCAGCAGTTCCACCACGTGGTCCGAGCCCGGCTCGCCCCCGGCCCGGCGGCCGGCAGGTGCTCCCGCGTGCGCGTGCACCAGCGGCCGGAACACCCCGACCCGGTCCACCTGGCGGGTGAGCAGTTCCATGACCCCGAGTTCGACCGCCTGCCGGCCGTCCCCCCGGTCGATACCGGTCACGTACACGCTGCGCGCCACGTGGGTGTCTCCGTCCCGTCGTCTCGGAATATGGCCATATCGACCATACCTTCGCACCACGAACGGGCGTCCGCGAGCAGAGCGGCCCGGCGGGGGCAAGGGCTGAACGTCCTGGGCTCGGGGTTTGCGCCGCGGCCCGCCCTTGATGTACCTACATAATGTAGTTACATTGGAAGGCATGGAGACCATGGGACTGCGTGAGCTCAACCAGAACCCGTCCAAGGCGGTCGCGCGGGTCCGGGCCGGCGCGACGATCGTCGTCACCGACCGCGGGCGGCCCGTGCTGAGGCTGGTGCCGGAGGAGCCCCCGGCGACGACCCTCGAACGCATGATCGCGGCCGGCGAGGTCACCCCGCCCGCCGAGGAGGGCATGCCCGAGCTGGCCCTCGACCTGCTGCCGGACATCGGCAGCCTCTCGGACCTCCTGGTGGAAGACCGCGAACGGGAGCGGAACCGTTGATCTACCTCGACTCCTGCGCGCTGCTGAAGTTCATCAAGCCGGAGCCGGAGACGGCCGCACTGCGGGCGTGGCGGCAGGCGCTGCCCGCCGGGACCGAGCTGATCTCCAGCGCGCTGGCCCGGCTGGAGATCACCCGCACCCTGCTCCGCGCGGGCCTGGCCCACCAGCAGGTCCCCTACTACGTGGACCAGGCGCTCCGGGGCAGCCACCAGGTCGACCTCAGCAGCGCGGTGCTCGCCCGGGCGCTCTCCTACCGCACTCCGCGCCTCGGCTCGCTGGACGCGTTGCACCTGGCCAGCGCGGACCCGTTCCGCACGGAGCTGACCGAGTTCATCACCTACGACCGCGAGCTGGGCAGGGCCGCGGAGGACCTCGGCTTCCCGGTGTCGGCACCGAGCTGAGGGCCTGCCCGGCCGGGCAGGCCCTCAGACACTCAGGTGCTCAGGCCCTCAGCGGGCCGGGCGGAGCCAGAGGGTGGCGAGCGGTGGGAGGACCAGTTCGGCGGAGCGGGGCTGGTCGTGCCAGGGGGTCGGTTCGGCCTTGACCGGGTGGGAGTTGCCGATGCCGCCGCCGCCGTAGGCCTCGGCGTCGGTGTTGAGCAGTTCCTCCCACAGCTGGTCGCGGCCGTCCAGGTCGGGTAGGCCGACCCGGTGGCCGTGCCGGACGACGGGGGAGAAGTTGCAGACCGCGACCAGCGGCGAGCCGTCGGCCGCGTACCGGGCGAAGGAGAGCAGGTTGTCCTCGGCGGCGCCGCCGTCGAGCCAGCGGAAGCCGTCCGGGGTGGTGTCCCGTTCCCATAGGGCGGGGGTGTCCAGGTAGTGCCGGTTGAGGTCGCGGACCAGCCGGCGGACGCCGTGGTGGTCCTGGTGGGCGGGCCACTGCTCGTCGAGCACCCACCACTGCGGGCCCTGTTCGTGGTCCCATTCCGCGCCCTGGGCGAACTCCTGTCCCATGAAGAGCAGTTGCTTGCCCGGGTGGGACCACATGAAGCCCAGGTAGGCGCGGTGGTTGGCGCGCTGCTGCCACCAGTCGCCGGGCATCTTGGAGACCAGCGCCTGCTTGCCGTGCACCACCTCGTCGTGCGAGATCGGCAGGACGTAGTTCTCCGAGTAGGCGTACACCATCGAGAAGGTGATCTCGTTGTGGTGGAACTTGCGGTGCACCGGCTCCTTGGACATGTAGACCAGCGAGTCGTGCATCCAGCCCATGTTCCACTTGAGCCCGAAGCCGAGGCCGCCGGCGTCGGTGGGGCGGGTGACGCCGTCCCAGGCGGTGGACTCCTCGGCGATGGTGACCACGCCGGGGCAGCGCCGGTAGACGGTGGCGTTCATCTCCTGCAGGAACGCGGCCGCGTCCGGGTTCTCCCGGCCGCCGTGCTGGTTGGGCGTCCAGGC
This sequence comes from Kitasatospora sp. NPDC059817, assembly GCF_042731835.1. NCBI lineage: Bacteria > Bacillati > Actinomycetota > Actinomycetes > Kitasatosporales > Streptomycetaceae > Kitasatospora > Kitasatospora sp. NPDC059817. Next base: position 7,655 of record NZ_JBHWIR010000081.1, read on the forward strand.
GCCGCCCTCGCGGGAGTAGTCGAGGTAGAGCATCGAGGCGACGGCGTCCACCCGCAGGCCGTCGATGTGGAACTCCTCGCACCAGTAGACCGCGTTGGCGACGAGGAAGTTGCGCACCTCCGTGCGGCCGTAGTCGAACTCCAGGGTTCCCCAGTCGGGGTGCTCGGCGCGCAGCGGGTCGGCCGGCTCGTACAGCGGCTCGCCGTCGAAGCGGGCGAGCGCGAAGGCGTCCTTGGGGAAGTGGGCGGGCACCCAGTCGACGATCACGCCGATGCCGTGCCGGTGCAGGGTGTCGACCAGGTGGCGGAAGTCGTCGGGGCTGCCGAGCCGGGCGGTGGGGGCGTAGTAGCCGGACACCTGGTAGCCCCAGGAGCCGCCGAAGGGGTGCTCCATGACCGGCATGAACTCCACGTGGGTGAAGTTCAACTCCTTGAGGTAGCGCGGCAGTTCCTCGGCGATGGCGCGGTAGCTGGTGAGGTCGGGCCGCCAGGAGGCCAGGTGCAGCTCGTAGACGGACATCGGCGCCCGGTGGTGCGCGGCGCGGGCCCGGCGGGCCATCCACTCGCCGTCCTGCCAGCGGTGGTCGGAGGAGGTGACCACCGAGGCGGTGGCGGGCGGGCACTGGGCGGCCCGGGCGAGCGGGTCGGCCTTGTCGAGCACCCAGCCCTGCCGGGTGTGGATCTCGTACTTGTACGCGGCGCCCTCGGCGAGGCCCGGGACGAAGAGCTCCCAGATGCCGGACGAGCCGAGCGAGCGCATCGGGTGCCCGGTGCCGTCCCAGTGGTTGAAGTCGCCGATCAGCCGGACGCCGACGGCGTTCGGTGCCCAGACCGCGAAGGCGGTGCCGGCGACGCCGTCGACGGTGCGCACGTGCGAGCCGAGGGCCTGCCACAGCTGCTCGTGCCGGCCTTCGGAGATCAGGTGCAGGTCGAGTTCGCCGAGGGTGGGCGGGGTGCGGTAGCCGTCGTGCTGGGCCAGCGGCTCGCCGCCGGGGTAGGTCACCAGCAGCCGGTAGTCCACGGTGTCGGCGCCGGCCACCAGCCCGGTGAACAACCCGCCCTGCTGATGGGTGAGTTCGGCCGGGCCCTGGGTGGTCTCGACGACCACCCGCTCGGCGAACGGGCGCAGCACCCGGATCGCGGTGCCGCCGTGCACCGGGTGCGCGCCGAGCAGGGCGTGCGGGTCGTGGTGCTGCCCGCCGACCAGCCGGTCCACCTCGGACGGCGGCAGCGGCGCCTCGGGCAGGCGCAGCGAGGCGGTGGGCGGAGCCGTGACCGGTGCGGACTCCGAGGCCGGCACGGGTTTGCCGGCCGGCACGGACTCCTCGGCCGGGACGGGCTCGGGCCGGGGCGAGTCCGGGCCGGCCAGGAAGGTGGCCGGGACGGGGCGGGTGGTGCGGCCGGGCGGGTCGAGCGGCGTCACGGCTGGGTCCTCCTGCGACGGGGGGTGGGCTAACTCCAGGGCGGCGGAACCGGGGGTGCGGGTGGGGCAGGGGATGCGGGCGGGGCAGGGGGGTGCGGGCGGGGCCGGGGCGGTCAGACGGTGAGGGCGAGCCGGTTGATCGCGGCGAGCGGGATCGGCAGCCAGCTCGGCCGGTGCCGGGCCTCGTACACGACCTCGTACACCGCCTTGTCGATCTCCAGGGCCCGCATCAGCTCCGGTGAGGCCGCCGGGTCGGCGCCGCCGCCGGCGGTGTAGCCGGCGCAGAAGGCGGTGCGGTTGCGCTGGGCCCAGGCGGCGGCGAGGTGGGCGAGTTCCGGGTCGACCGGGCCGCCGGCCAGCAGGTGGGCGGCCGCGTAGTCGAAGGAGCGGAGCATCGCGGCGACGTCGCGCAGCGCGGGCTGCGGTTCGCGGCGTTCGTTGACGGATTTGGCGGGTTCGCCCTCGAAGTCCAGCAGCACCCAGCCGTGCGGGGTGCGCATGGCCTGTCCGAGGTGCAGGTCGCCGTGGATGCGCTGGACGGGCAGGCCGTCGGGGTGGGCGTCGGCGAGTTGCTGGAAGGCGGTGCGCAGTGCGGCCCGGTAGCGCAGCAGGCCGGGGACGGCGGCGACGGCGCTGTCCAGCCGGTCGGCCATGGTGGTGGCGAGCCGGCTGGTCTGGGCGCGGTCGAGCCGGGCGACCGGCATCGAGCGGGCCAGGACCCGGTGGACTTCGGCGGTGGCCCGGCCGAGCCGGTGGGCCTCGATGGCGAAGTTGCCGGGGGAGGGGTCGCCCTTGAGCCGGCCGACCTGGTCGAGGGCGAGCTCCCAGCCGTCCTCGGCGTCCGGCAGGTAGCGCTGGAGCAGCCCGAGGGTGGCGGGTTCGGCGCGTTCCAGCCGGCTCTCGAACCAGGCGGCGACCCGGGGGATCCGGGTGGAGCCGGCCCGGGAGAGGGCGAGGGAGAGTTCGAGGTCGGGGTTGGTGCCGGGGTGGATGCGGCGGAACAGCTTGAGGATGTACGAGGTGCCGTAGATGACCGAGCTGTTGGACTGCTCGGCGGTGGAGGCGCGGCCGGGGAGGTTGGCAGGGAGCCCGGAGCCGGGGGTGCGGCGGAAGGACAGCGAGCCGAACCGGTCGCCGGTGGCGAGGTGTTCCAGCAGCCGCCCGGTGAGTTCGGGGTCGTGGACGGCGTCGTAGAGCGCCGCGCCGTCGTACGGGCCCTGGCTGAGCCGGCCGAGCACGGCGCTGGGCTCGATGTCCGCGTGCCCGTCCGAGCGGATGCCGAGCAGGAGTTGGTAGATGTCGCCGTGCGGGGCGCCGACCGTGGTGGCGTGCTCGACCCGCAGCAGCAGGTGCAGCAGGGCGGGGTCGCCGACCTGGAGCGGGGTTCCGACCATCGGGGTGAGGCCGGTGATGGGCCGTCCCTTTCCGGCGTACCACCGCTGGGTGGGGAGCCACTCGGCGATCAGCGGCAGCGCGGCCTGGACGAGTTCGCTGACCCCCAGGGCGGCTCTCCGGGCCCCGGTGCTCCGCGCGCCCGCCGGTGCGGCGGGGTCGGCGGGGGCATCCTGCTGCACATGGGCTTGAGAACGGGAGGTTTCGGACATGACTCCCTTTCCCCGGAAGCGGGCGGACTGCCCGACGGGTCTGGCCGGGTCCGTCAGTCTTCCGGATTTCGGCGGCGCGGCGGCGGCGGCACGCGAGCGGGGCTCAGGTGTCACGCCTTCGTGTGGGTGGCCGTTGGGCTGTTCTCCGTACGCGGCGGTGCAGAGAACTCCGGGGGCGCAGGGGTTCAACTCGCGCCCCCGGAGGGTCTGGTGGTGCTGTGTGGCAGGGTGTGGCGGATCGTTACTTCGAGCGCCTGGTCCCGCTCAGCCGCGGTGGCTGCCGGAGCTGGAACCAGTAGAAGCCGTGGCCGGCCAGCGTGAGCAGGTAGGGCCACTCGCCGATGGAGGGGAAGCGCACCCCGCCGATCAGCTCGACCGGGTACCGTCCGCCGTACTGCCGCAGGTCCAGCTCGGTCGGCTGCGCGAACCGCGAGAAGTTGTTCACGCACATGACCAGGTCCCCCTCGTGTTCGCGCACGAAGGCCAGCACGGCGGGGTTGCTGGAGGGCAGTTCGGTGTACGTGCCGAGGCCGAACGCCGGATTGAGCTTGCGGATCTCGATCATGCGACGCGTCCAGTGCAGCAGCGAGCTCGAACTGCTCTGCTGCGCCTCGACGTTGGTCACCTGGTAGCCGTACACCGGGTCCATGATGGGCGGCAGACTGAGCCTGCCCGGGTCGGCGGAGGAGAAACCCGCGTTGCGGTCCGGGGTCCACTGCATCGGCGTGCGCACGCCGTCCCGGTCGCCCAGCCAGATGTTGTCGCCCATGCCGATCTCGTCCCCGTAGTAGAGGACCGGCGAGCCGGGCAGCGAGAACAGCAGGGCGGTGAACAGCTCGATCTGGTTGCGGTCGTTCTCCAGCAGCGGGGCGAGCCGGCGGCGGATGCCCACGTTGGCGCGCATCCGGGGGTCCTTGGCGTACTCCGCGTACATGTAGTCGCGCTCCTCGTCGGTGACCATCTCCAGGGTCAGCTCGTCGTGGTTGCGCAGGAAGATGCCCCACTGGCAGCCGCCGGGGATCTGCGGGGTCTTGCTGAGGATCTCCGACACCGGGTAGCGGGACTCCCGCCGCACGGCCATGAAGATCCGGGGCATCACCGGGAAGTGGAAGGCCATGTGGCACTCGTCGCCGCCCGCGGTGAAGTCGCCGAAGTAGTCGACGACGTCCTCGGGCCACTGGTTGGCCTCGGCCAGCAGCACGGTGTCGGGGTAGTCGGCGTCGATCTCCTTGCGGACCCGCTGGAGGAACTCGTGGGTCTCCGGCAGGTTCTCGCAGTTGGTGCCCTCGCGGGCGAACAGGTACGGCACCGCGTCCAGCCGGAAGCCGTCGATGCCGAGGTCGAGCCAGAACCGCAGTCCGGCGATCATCTCCTGCTGGACGCGGGGGTTGTCGTAGTTGAGGTCCGGCTGGTGGGAGAAGAACCGGTGCCAGAAGTACTGCTTGCGGACCGGGTCGTAGGTCCAGTTGGAGGTCTCGGTGTCGACGAAGATGATCCGGGCGTCCGGGTACTGCTTGTCGTCGTCGGCCCACATGTAGAAGTCGCCGTACGGGCCGTCCGGGTCCGTCCGGGAGGCCTGGAACCACGGGTGCTGGTCGCTGGTGTGGTTCATGACGAAGTCGATGATCACGCGCATGCCGCGGGCGTGCGCGGCGTCGACGAACTCCATGAAGTCGGCGAGGTCGCCGAACTCCGGCAGCACCGACTTGTAGTCGGCCACGTCGTACCCGCCGTCGCGCAGCGGCGAGGCGAAGAACGGCGGGAGCCAGAGGCAGTCGACCCCGAGCCACTGCAGGTAGTCGAGTTTGGTGGTGAGCCCCTTCAGGTCCCCGACCCCGTCGCCGTTGCTGTCCTGGAAGGACCGCACCAGCACCTCGTAGAAGACCGCACGCTTGAACCACTCCGGGTCCAGGTTCTTCTTCGAGGTCTCCGGGAAGGTGTCGGGGACGGGCTCGTTCACAGTCACGCTGGGTTCCTCCGAACCGTGAGGAGGTGAGCCGGCTCGGCTGAGGGATCGAGCCGGACGTAGTTGTGCCGGCCCCAGGTGTAGACGGCGCCGGTGAGCTCGTCGTGCACCGCGTACGGGCCGTCGCCGTCGAGGGTGACGGTGGCCTCCTGGACGTGGTGCGGGTCGAGGTTGACCACGGTGACGACCTGGTCGGTGAGGCCCTCGGGGGTGGTCGCGGTCTTGGAGTAGGCGAGCACCTGGTCGTTGTCCGTGGGGTGGAAGCGCAGGTTGCGCAGCTGCTGGAGGGCCGGGTGGCGCCGGCGCAGCCGGTTCAGCACGGTGAGCAGCGGGGCGAGGGAGTCGGTGCGGGTCCAGTCGCGGGGGCGCAGCTCGTACTTCTCCGAGTGCAGGTACTCCTCGGAGCCGGGGTGGGCCGGCTCGTCCTCGTACAGCTCGAAGCCGGCGTAGACGCCGTAGCTGGGGGCGAGGGTGGCGGCGAGCACGGCGCGGATCGCGAACGCGGCGCGGCCGCCGTGCTGGAGGTAGTCGTGCAGGATGTCCGGGGTGTTGGCGAAGAAGTTGGGCCGCATGTAGGCGGCGGCGTCACCGGTGAGTTCGGTGAGGTACTCGGTGAGTTCCGGCTTGGTGGTGCGCCAGGTGAAGTACGTGTACGACTGGTGGAAACCGATCTTCCCCAGGGTGTGCATCATCGCGGGCCGGGTGAAGGCCTCCGCCAGGAAGACGACGTCCGGGTCGGTGCGGGCGATGTCGGCGAGCACCTTCTCCCAGAACGCCACCGGTTTGGTGTGCGGGTTGTCGACCCGGAAGATCCGAACGCCGTGGGACATCCAGAACCGGAGGATCCGGATGGTTTCCTTGACGATTCCTTCCATGTCCTGGTCGAAGTTGATCGGATAGATGTCCTGGTACTTCTTCGGCGGGTTCTCGGCGTACGCGATGGTGCCGTCCCCGCGGTGGCTGAACCATTCCGGGTGCTTGTTCACCCACGGGTGGTCGGGGGAGCACTGGAGGGCGAAGTCCAGCGCCACCTCCAGGTGCAGGGCCTCGGCCTCGGCGACGAAGTGGTCGAAGTCCTCGATCGTGCCGAGGTCGGGGTGGACGGCGTCGTGGCCGCCCTCGGGGGAGCCGATCGCCCAGGGCGAGCCGACGTCGTGCGGACCGGCCGTCAGGGCGTTGTCCGGCCCCTTGCGGAAGGCTCGCCCGATCGGGTGCACCGGCGGCAGGTAGACCACGTCGAAGCCCATCGCGGCGACGGCCGGCAGCCGCTCGGCGGCGGTGCGCAGGGTGCCCGAACGCGGCGGCTCGACGCCGCCCGGATCCACCACCGCGCCCTCCGAGCGGGGGAAGAACTCGTACCAGGAGCCGTACAGCGCGCGCTCGCGGTCCACCTGGAGCGGCAGCGGGCGGGAGGCGCTGAGCAGTTCGCGCAGCGGGTACCGGGCCAGCAGGTCCAGCACCTCGGGGGCGAGCGCGGCGGCCAGCCGGGACAGCGGCGGCAGGCCGGGGTCGCGCAGCGCGTCGGCGGCGGCCAGCACGTGCGCGCGGCCCTCCTTCTTCGGCACGCCGACCGCGGCCTGCTCCAGCAGCCGGGCGCCGTCCTCCAGGACCAGCGCGGTGTCGATCCCGGCCGGCAGCTTCACGGCGGCGGTCCGGCGCCAGGTGGCGACCGGGTCGCTCCACGCCTCGACCAGGTATGACCAGCGGCCGGACGCGGTCGGGGTGACGTGCGCGCCCCAACGGTCGGTGCCCTCGGCCAGCTCGCGCATCGGCGTCCACGGGCCGCCGCGGCCGCGCGGGTCGCGCAGCACCACGTTGGCGTTGACGGCGTCGTGGCCCTCGCGGAACACGGTCGCGGTGACCAGGAAGGTCTCGCCGACGACGGCCTTGGCCGGGCGGCGGCCGGAGTCGACGAGGGGGCTGACGTCCAGGACGGGGATGCGGCCGATCACGGTGTCGCTCTCTGTCGTCTTGCGGGCGGCGGGCTTGCGGGCGGAGGCCTTGCGCGGCGCGGCGCCGGAGGTGCCCTCGGCGGTGGTCCCGGCGGTCCCGGCGGCGTCGGCGGTGGCCTTCGCGGTGGCGGCGGCGCGGCGCGTGGTGGTGGTGCGCCTGCGCGGTGCCGCGGTCCGGCCCTCCTCGGCCCCGGGTTGTCGGGCCGCTTCGGCCGGCTCGGTGCGGACCGCCCCGGCGGCCCGCGGCGCCGGCATCGCCGGATCCGTCCGAGTGTCAGAATCCATCCGTCCGGCGGATTCCGCGACCGCTGCGTCGTGGCTGTCGGCCACCGGTGTGGACTGGTCCCGCGTGTCGCCGTGCATGTCAAACTCCTGCCCGAGATCGGCGGCAGCTCCCGCGGGCCGGGGATGGGCCAGGGGAGTACCGGGAGGACTGCTGGGTGGGGAGGACGTGCGACCGGAAGCCTGCCCGCGCCGCCGTCCCCGGCAACCTGCCCGGCGCCCGCCGAGCCCTCGACGGGAGCCCTGGAGCCGCGCGCGTCCCGGCGCGCGCCTCCAGGGGCACGCCCCTGGGCGACCCGGTCGACCCGTGAACGAGCAGGCCGAGTACGAGGACACGCGTCGGTGCGAGGTGAGCGCCGAATGGGCTAAGAAGAAGGGGAACGATCAACGCGAAAAGGATTCGGACGTGCTGCTTCAAGGCGGACGCCACCCGCCGCCGCACTCCCCGCAGCATCAACGACCTTGAGTCATCCTCGCACCGGGGACAAGACTTTTGCAGCGGTACGACAGTAGTTTCGGGCTTTGTCCTGAGCGGATGAGTCATCGGAAATGGACCTGTTCCGCAGTGTTCATGCATTGGTAGCGCAGGACCCCGGAAATGTGCGCCGCGCGCGCCCCCCGTGCAGACCAATGCGCCGAATGCGATCTCATCAATAGGCCGAACGGATGCCCAATAGCCCACTTGACGCACTGTCATGACGGACATCGCGGCTACGCTTCACGCCGTGAAGGCAATCCGCAGATTCACCGTCCGCACCGTCCTGCCCGAACAACTCCAGCCGCTGCACGAGCTGGCCCTCAACCTGCGCTGGTCCTGGCACCCCGAGACCAGGGACCTCTTCCGGTCCGTGGACCCGGAGGTCTGGGCCGCGACCGGCGAGGACCCGGTGCGGCTGCTCGGGGAGGTCCCGGCCGCCCGGCTCGCCGCCCTCGCCGCCGACCGGCGGTTCCTGCGCAGACTCGGCGACCTCGCCGACGACCTGCGCGAGTACCTCAGCGGCCCGCGCTGGTACCAGGCCCAGCAGGAGGCCGGCACCACCCCGCCACCCGCCGCCATCGCCTACTTCTCCCCCGAGTACGGCATCGCCGCCGCGCTGCCGCAGTACTCCGGCGGGCTCGGCATCCTGGCCGGCGACCACCTCAAGGCCGCCAGCGACCTCGGCGTCCCGATCATCGGCGTCGGCCTGTTCTACCGGCACGGCTACTTCCGGCAGTCCCTCAACCGGGACGGCTGGCAGCAGGAGCGCTACCCGCTGCTCGACCCGGACGAACTCGCGGTCAGCCTGCTCCGGGAGGACGACGGCACCCCCGGCCGGGTCGACCTCGCCCTGCCCGGCGGCCGTACCCTGGCCGCGCACATCTGGAAGGCCCAGGTCGGACGGGTCCCGCTGCTGCTCCTCGACTCCGACATCGAGGCCAACTCGCCCGCCGAGCGCGACGTCACCGACCGGCTCTACGGCGGCGGCAGCGAGCACCGGCTGCTCCAGGAGATGCTGCTCGGCATCGGCGGCGTCCGCGCCGTCCGCGCCTACTGCCGGCTCACCGGGCACCCCGCCCCCGAGGTGTTCCACACCAACGAGGGCCACGCGGGCTTCCTCGGCGTCGAACGGATCCGCGAGCTGGTCGCCACCGGCTCACCCGGCCCCGACAGCGTCGGCCTGGACTTCGCCGCCGCCCTGGAGTCCGTCCGGGCCGGCACCCTGTTCACCACCCACACGCCCGTCCCGGCCGGCATCGACCGCTTCGACCGCGAGCTGGTCGCCCGCCACTTCAGCGGCGACGCCGCCCTGCCGGGCGTCCCGGTCGAACCGGTGCTCGCGCTCGGCGCCGAGACCTGGCCCGGCGGGGACCCGAAGCTCTTCAACATGGCCGCCATGGGCCTGCGGCTCGCCCAGCGTGCCAACGGGGTCTCCACCCTGCACGGCGAGGTCAGCCGCTCCATGTTCAACGGCCTCTGGCCCGGCTTCGACGCCACCGAGGTGCCGATCACCTCCGTCACCAACGGCGTCCACGCCGCCACCTGGATCGACCCGGCGGTCGTGCGGCTCGGCGCCGCCGAGATCGGCGCCGACCGCGCCGAGGACGCCATGACCACCGGCGACGCCAAGCGCTGGACCGGCCTGGAACGGATCGGCAACACCGAGATCTGGGACCTGCGCCGCAGCCTGCGCGCCCAGCTGGTCGACGAGGCCCGCCGCCGGCTGCGCGACTCCTGGCGCCAGCGCGGCGCCGGCGAGGCCGAACTCGGCTGGGTCTCCTCGGTGCTCGACCCCGACGTGCTCACCATCGGCTTCGCCCGCCGGGTGCCCTCGTACAAGCGGCTCACCCTGATGCTGCGCGACCCGGACCGGCTGCGCGCCCTGCTGCTGCACCCCGTCCGGCCGGTGCAGATCGTGGTCGCCGGCAAGGCCCACCCGGCCGACGACGGCGGCAAGCGGCTGATCCAGCAGATGGTCGCCTTCGCCGACGACCCGGCCGTCCGGCACCGGATCGTCTTCCTGCCGGACTACGACATGGCGATGGCCCGGCACCTCTACCCGGGCTGCGACGTCTGGCTGAACAACCCGCTGCGCCCGCTGGAGGCCTGCGGCACCTCCGGGATGAAGGCCGCGCTCAACGGCTGCCTCAACCTGTCCGTCCTGGACGGCTGGTGGGACGAGTGGTACGACGGCCAGAACGGCTGGGCGATCCCCACCGCCGACGAGACCGGCGGCGTGCTCGACCCGGAGAGCAGCGAGGCCGAGCGCCGTGACGACATCGAGGCCGCCGCGCTGTACGACCTGATCGAGGACCAGGTCGCCGGCCGGTTCTACGACCGGGGCACGGACGGGCTGCCGCACCGCTGGATCGCCATGGTCCGGCACACCCTCGTCACCCTCGGCCCCAAGGTGCTGGCCGGGCGGATGGTCCGCGAGTACGTCGAACGGCTGTACACCCCGGCGGCGCTGGCCCAGCGGGAGCTGTCGGCGGCGGAGCACCACGGCGCCCTGGAGCTGGCGGCCTGGAAGGCGAAGGTCCGGGAGGCCTGGCCGGCCGTCCGGGTCGAGCACGTCGAGGCGGACTGTCCGGACGAGGCGCAGGAACTGGGCAGCTCGCTGGCGCTGCGGGTGCAGGTCGCGCTCGGGGCGCTGGAGCCGGGCGACGTCGAGGTGCAGGCGGTGTCCGGCCGGGTGGACGAGACGGACGGCATCTCGGACGGCTGCGTGCTCGCCCTCAAGCCGGTCGGCGGGTCCGACCTGGACGGCCGGACCCGCTACGAGGGCTCGCTGGAGCTGGGCCGGACCGGCCCGTTCGGCTACACCGTCCGGGTGCTGCCGGCCCACCCGCGGCTGGCCTCCCCGGCGGAGCTGGGGCTGGTGGCCCTGCCCGCCGAGTCGTCGGGGATGGACGCGGGGGTGCTGCGGTGAGGCCCCGCCGCGGGGAGCGCCGGACCTAGGAGGACCTAGACCAGGCTGTCCCGCCAGGCCTGGTGGAGGGCGGCGAAGCGGCCGGATCCGTCGATCAGCTCCTGCGGGGAGCCGTCCTCGACGATCCGGCCCTGGTCCATCACCAGGACGCGGTCGGCGATCTCCACGGTGGAGAGCCGGTGCGCGATGATCACCGCCGTCCGGCCGGCCAGCACCGTGCGCATGGCCCGCTGGACGGCCTGCTCGCCGGGGACGTCCAGCGAGCTGGTCGCCTCGTCGAGGATCAGCACCGCCGGGTCGGCGAGCAGGGCGCGGGCGAAGGCGACCAGCTGGCGCTGCCCGGCGGAGATCCGGCCGCCGCGCTTGCGCACGTCGGTGTCGAAGCCGTCCGGGAGCGCGGCGATGAACTCGTACGCGCCGATGTCCCGGGCGGCCTGCTCGACCTCCTCGCGGCCGGCGCCGGGGCGGCCGATCGCGATGTTCTCGGCGACGGTGCCGGAGAACAGGAAGGACTCCTGGGTCACCATCACCACGCCGCGCCGCAGCTCGGGGGTGGCGAGGTCGCGCAGGTCCACGCCGTCCAGCCGGATCCGGCCGTCGGTCGGGTCGTAGAAGCGGGCCAGCAGCTTGGCGACCGTCGACTTGCCGGCGCCGGTCGCGCCGACCACCGCCACCGTCTGCCCGGCCGGGATCACCAGGTCGAACGGCGGCAGCACCTGCTTGCCGGTGCGGTAGGCGAAACGGGTCTCCTCGAAGCGGACCTCGCGCCCCTTGCCGACGGCCTGCGGCAGTTCGGCGGGCGCGGCGGGTTCGGCGACGGTCGGCTCGTGGGCGAGCAGGCCGGCGATCTTCTCCAGCGCGGCGGCGGCCGACTGGTAGCTGTTCAGGAACATCGCCAGCTGGTCGATCGGGTCGTAGAGCCGGCGCAGGTAGAGCACGAAGGCGGTGAGCACGCCCAGTTCGACCGTGCCGTCGGCGACCAGGTAGGCGCCGAGCAGCACCACGCCGGTGGTCCACAGGTTGGCGGTGACGCGGGAGAGGCCGACGTAGCGGGCGATCTCCAGCAGGCCGTCCGCCGTCGCGGTGGCGGACTGCCGGTTGACCAGGCCGAAGGCCTCGTCGTTGGCCTTCTCGCGGCGGAAGGCCTGCACCGGGCGGATGCCGTTCATGGTCTCGGTGAAACGGACGATCAGCGAGGCGGCCGAGGTGCGGGAGCGGCGGTAGACCCGGCGCGAGCGGCTGCGGAAGGAGCGGGCGATCAGCGCCAGCGGCAGGATCGACGCCAGCGAGACCAGGCCGAGCCGCCAGTCCAGCACCAGCAGCAGCACCGAGATGTAGCAGACCGACAGGAGGACGGTCAGCAGCTCCTGGAGGCCCTCGGAGAGCAGCTCGCGCAGCGCGTCCACGTCGCTGGTGGCGCGGGAGATGATCCGGCCCGAGGTGTAGCGCTCGTGGAAGTCCAGGCTCAGCCGCTGGGCGTGCCGGAAGATCCGGCCGCGCAGCTCCAGCAGGATGTCCTGGTTGACCCGGGCGCTGATCTTGATGAACGCCCACTGCAGCAGCAGGCTGAGCAGCGCACAGCCCAGGTAGGCGCAGACCACCGCGATCAGCGGGCCGCTGTCGCTCTCGCGCAGTGCCGGGATGCCGCGGTCCATCGCGATGGCGACCAGCAGCGGGCCGGACTGCAGGGCCGCCTGCTGGATGAGAATCACCAGCATCGCGACGCCGATCCGGGCCCGGTGCGGGCCGAGCAGCGAGCGCAGCAGCGCCCGGGGCGCGCCGGGCGGGACGGGGATGTCCTCCTCGTCGGCCGGGGGCGGCGGCAGCTGTTCCTCGACCGGCTCGGCGGTCTCCCGTGGCGAGATGGTGGTGGTCATCGGGTGGTGCCCCCCTCGGAGACCAGTGCGGCCTCGGGCATCGGGGCGGACTCGCCCGACATCAGTTCGCGGTAGTGCGCGCAGTCGCGCAGCAGGTCCTGGTGGGTGCCGACGGCCTCGATCCGGCCGTCGGAGAGCACCGCGACCCGGTCGGCGAGCAGCACGGTGCTCGGGCGGTGGGCGACCACCAGGGCGGTGGTGGCGCCGAGGACCTGGCGCAGCGCCCGTTCGACCAGGGCCTCGGTGTGCACGTCGAGGGCGGAGAGCGGGTCGTCCAGCACCAGGAAGGCCGGGTCGCCGACCACCGCACGGGCCAGGGCGAGACGCTGGCGCTGGCCGCCGGACAGGCTCAGGCCCTGTTCGCCGACCTCGGTGTCCACGCCGTCCGGGAGCTTCTCCACGAAGGAGGCCTGGGCGGTGGCCAGGGCGGCGCGCAGCTGCCGGTCGTCCGCGCCCGGGGCGCCCATCAGGACGTTCTCCCGGACGGTGGCGGAGAACAGGGTGGGCTCCTCGAAGGCGACCGCGACCAGCTCGCGCAGCCGTTCCCGGGGGAGGTCGCGGATGTCCCGGCCGTCCAGGGTGATGGTGCCGGCCGTGGCCTCGTACAGGCGGGGGAGCAGTGCGGTGAGCGTGGTCTTGCCGCTGCCGGTGGCGCCGACCAGGGCCATCGTCTCGCCGCTGCGGATGTGCAGGTCGATGCCGGCCAGCAGGTCGGGGGTGTCGTCGGGGGCGTCGGGGTAGCGGAAGCGGACGCCGGTGAAGCGGATGCCGTCGGGGGTGGCGCCCAGGCCGTCGGCGGTGCCCGGGTCGGCGGTCTCGGGCTCGTCCAGCACCTCGAAGAAGCGGTCGGCGGCGGTGGCGGCCTCGTTGGCGTAGGCGAGCAGCCAGCCCAGGGACTCGACCGGCCAGCGCAGCGCCAGCGCGGTGGAGAGGAAGGCGACCAGGGTGCCGGCGCTCAGCTCGTCGTGGGCGACCAGGTAGGCGCCGGCGGCGAGGGCGCAGCCGAGGGCGATCTCGGGCAGGCCGACGATGACCGCCCAGAGGTTGGCGAGCAGCCCGGCCTTGCGCAGTTCGGTGCGGCGCAGGTCGTGGGCCTGGGCGCGGAAGCGCTCGGCCATCGAGCGGTGGCGGCCGAAGGCCTTGAGGATGCGGATGCCGAGGACGGACTCCTCGATGACGGTGGCGAGGTCGCCGTTCTGGTCCTGGGCGCGGCGGGAGGCGCCGGAGTAGCCCGCCTCGAACCGCCGGGTGAGTACGAACAGCGGGACGGCGGGCAGCAGGATGATCAGGGCGAGCCGCCAGTCCTGGGTGAACATCACCGCCGTGCCGGCGAGGAACATCACCGAGTTGACGATCAGGAAGACCAGCGGGAAGGCCAGAAACAGCCGCATGGTGTACATGTCGGCGGTGGCCCGGGAGAGCAGCTGGCCGGATCCCCAGCGCTCGTGGAAGGAGATCGGCAGCCGCTGGAGCTTGGCGAAGAGGTCGCCGCGCATGGCCGTCTCCAGCCCGGCCAGCGGGCGGGCCAGGACCACCCGGCGGGTGTAGAACAGCGAGGCCTCGACCAGTCCGAGGACCAGCAGCAGGCCGATCAGCGGCCAGAGCCCGCTCAGGTCGTGTTCGGCGAGCGGGCCGTCGACGATCCGGCCGAGGACCAGCGGGACGCCGAGGACGCTCAGCATGGCGACCAGGGCGGCGGCCACCGAGGTGGCCAACCGGCGGCGGACGGCTCGGGCGTAGGGCCACAGGCGCAGGAGGGAGCGGACCGTGGAGCGGTGCCCGGTCGCGGTGTCGTCGTCTTGTCGGTTCTCGGCCATCGTCGTGAGGGTAGGACGAGGTCGCGTCATTTCTCATCAGGTTTTTCACCCCTGACAGAACGCTTCGGCGAGAACCGGCCACCTGTACGGGTGGGGCGCGGGTGAAAAGCGGGGCGCGTGGGGCCGGCCGCAGGGGCCGGAGTGCGCCGCACGTGCGGCCGACACCGCTCAGGTCGTGGCGGCGGGCGCGCGCAGCAGCCGCAGCGAGCGCCCGGCCAGCAGCGTCGCGCCCTGCGGACAGGGCTCGCCGCCGCCCTCGACGGCGGTGTCGACCACCGTCTCGTACGCCTCCTCCGGCGCGGCCCAGGGCTCGCCGGGGAGGGCGAACAGCACCGGTTCGTGGCCGGCGTTGAGCAGCAGCAGGAAGCTGTCGTCCAGCGTCGGCCGCCCGGCCTCGTCCCGTTCGGACATCGCGGTGCCGGACAGCAGCATGCCCAGGCAGGCGGTCGGGGCGAACCAGTCGGCCTCGGTCATCTCCTTGCCCAGCGGCGTGAACCAGGCGAGGTCCGGCTGGCCGCCCGGGGCGGCGGCCCGGCCGGAGAAGAACGCCCGCTGCCGCAGCACCGGGTGGGCCCGGCGCAGCCGGATCAGCCGGGCGGTCAGCTCGCACAGCCCGCGCCAGCGGGGATCCGCCAGGAGCGACCAGTCCAGCCAGCCGAGTTCGTTGTCCTGGCAGTAGGCGTTGTTGTTGCCGCCCTGGGTGCGGCCCAGCTCGTCCCCGGCGGTGAGCATCGGGACGCCGGTGGAGAGCAGCAGTGTGGCCAGCAGGTTGCGCAGTTGGCGCAGCCGCAGGGCGTTCACCTCCGGGTCGGTGGTCTCGCCCTCGACGCCGTGGTTCCAGGACCGGTTGTCGTCGGTGCCGTCCCGGTTGGCCTCGCCGTTGGCCTCGTTGTGCTTGCGGTCGTAGCTGACCAGGTCGCGCAGCGTGAAACCGTCGTGCGCGGTCACGTAGTTGACGGAGGCGTACGGGCGGCGGCCGCCGCGCTGGTAGAGGTCGGAGGAGCCGGACAGCCGGTAGCCCAGCTCGCGCACGTCCGGGCGGGCGCCGCGCCAGAAGTCCCGCACGGTGTCCCGGTACTTGTCGTTCCACTCGGCCCACAGCGGCGGGAAGCCGCCGACCTGGTAGCCGCCCGGGCCGACGTCCCAGGGCTCGGCGATCAGCTTCACCCGGCTGAGCAGCGGATCCTGGGAGACGGCGGCGAGGAAGGGGTGGTCCATGTCCACCCCGTCGGTGCCGCGGGCGAGGGCGGCGGCGAGGTCGAAGCGGAAGCCGTCCACGCCCATCTCGGTGACCCAGTACCGCAGCGAGTCGGTGACCAGCCGGACCACCTGCGGGCGGCGGGTGTCCAGGGTGTTGCCGCAGCCGGTGAAGTCGGCGTAGCCGCGCGGGCGGTGCGGGGCCGGGCGGTAGTAGGCGGTGTTGTCGATGCCGCGCAGCGAGAGCATCGGGCCGAGTTCGGCGCCCTCCGCGGTGTGGTTGAACACCACGTCGAGGATCACCTCGATCCCGGCGGCGTGCAGGGCGCGGACCATCCGCTTGAACTCGCCGACCTGGCCGCCGCGCGAGCCGGCCGCCGAGTAGCCGGCGTGCGGGGCGAAGTAGCCGATCGTGTTGTAGCCCCAGTAGTTGACCAGGCCGCGCGACTGGAGGTGGTCCTCGCTGGCGTACTGGTGCACCGGCAGCAGCTCGACGGCGGTCACGCCGAGGCGGGTCAGGTGGGCGACGGCGGCCGGGTGGGCCAGGCCCGCGTAGGTGCCGCGGAGCTCCGGCGGGATGTCGGGGTGGCGCATGGTGAAGCCGCGCACGTGCAGTTCGTAGAGCACCGTCTCGGCCCACGGGGTCTTCGGGCGGTGGTCGTCGTACCAGTCGTCGTCATCGTGGACGACCACGGATCTGGGCACGTAGCGGGCCGAGTCGCGGTTGTCCCGGACGGTGTCGGCGACGTCCGCCTCCGGCCAGTTGCGGACGGCCGCGCAGACCGCGTCGTGGCTGGTGTAACAGCCGTCCACGGCACGGGCGTACGGGTCGAGCAGCAGCTTCGCCGGGTTCCAGCGGGCGCCGGTCCACGGATCCCACCGGCCGTGCACGCGGAAGCCGTACCGGGTGCCGGGGCGGACGCCGGGCAGGAAGCCGTGCCAGGTCTGGAAGTCCTGCTCGGTGAGGCGGTGCCGGCCCTCCCGGCCGTCCTCGTCGAACAGGCAGAGGTCGACCGCCTCGGCGCCGGCCGCCCAGAGCGCGAAGTTGGTGCCCTGGCGGCCCTGTTGGTCGGTCCGGAAGCGGGCGCCGAGCGGCTGCCAGCTGCCGGGCCACGGTGGCTCGGCGGTGTCCCCGCCGGGCGGCCGCACTCCGGCTTCCAGCTCCTGCCCTGACGCCATGGCCGCACCCTCCCTGGACGGGGTGTCCCGGACCCCGTTCACTTCCTCTTTCCCGGATTGCGCAGATCGGAAGCGGCTGAACGGGGGCTTACCGGCGGATGGCGGCCGATGGATGGGGGGATTTCGCGCGGCTGCGCGTGTCCCCGCCGCGATTGCCCTCGTTGTTCCCGGTATCGGGCGTTCCCGCTACCGGACGTTCCTGGCATCGGGAGTTCCCGGCGTCGGGCGTCCCCGGTGGCGGAGGCTCCCGGTACCGGATCTTCCCGGTACCGGACGTGGACAGTGGGAGGCCCCGGAATGCGGAGCCGAGGACGGGTGTGGGCGCGGCGGGCGGCGGCGGTGGCCTGGGGCCTCGCCGTCCTGACGGGGTGCGGCGGTCCCCCGGCGGCCCCCGCGCAGGACGCCGCCGGGCCCGGGGCGCACACCCCGCCCCCGCCGCCGTCCCGGGCGGTCGTCACGGCGCTGCCCGCCGACGGCGCCCAGGACGTGCTGCCGGAGGGCCCGGTCCGGGTGACGGCGGCGCAGGGCCGGCTGGTCACCGTCCGGCTGGCCGACGCCAAGGGCACCGAGGTTCCCGGCACGATCGCCCCGGACGGCGCCGCCTGGACACCCGACGGCCCGCTGCCGCTGGGCACCGCGTACACCCTGGACGCCGTCGCCGAGGATGACCAGGGCCAACGGGCGGCCCAGCACTCGGCGTTCTCCACGATGGCCCGGGCGCACACCTTCGTCGCCTTCTTCACCCCGGAGGACGGCTCCACCGTCGGCGTCGGCATGCCGGTGTCGCTGCGCTTCAGCCGGCCGATCACCGACCGGGCGGCGGTGGAGAAGGCCGTCCAGGTGAGCGCCGACCCGCCCGTCCCGGTGGCCGCGCACTGGTTCGGCAACCAGCGGCTGGACGTCCGCCCGCAGCAGTACTGGGCGGCCGGCACCAAGGTGACGGTGGCGCTGCGGCTGAAGGACGTGCAGGGCGCGCCGGGCGAGTTCGGCACCCAGACCAAGGACCTGCACTTCACCGTCGGCCGGGCCCAGGTCTCCACCGTCGACCTGGACGCGCACACCCTGACCGTCCGGGCCGGGCAGGGCGGCAAGGTGGTGCGGGTGCTCAAGGTGTCCGGCGGCAGCCGTGACCACTCCACCTACCGGGGCGTCATGGTGGTGTCGGAGAAGTACAAGGTGACCCGGATGAACTCGCAGACCGTCGGGATGGGCGACGAGTACGACATCAAGGACGTGCCGCACGCGATGCGGCTGACCAACTCCGGCACCTTCGTGCACGGCAACTACTGGGCGGACCCCGGGGTGTTCGGCGCGGCCAACACCAGCCACGGCTGCATCGGCCTGGCCGACGCCAAGGGCGGTGCGAGCAAGGACTCCCCGGCGGGCTGGCTGTTCGAGCACACCATCCCGGGGGACGTGCTGGAGGTGAAGGCCTCCGCGGGGGACTTCGTGCCGCCGCAGAACGGCCTCAACGGCTGGAACGTGCCGTGGGAGCAGTGGGTGGCGGGCAGCGCCCTCGGGTCGGTTGCCGGGCCGTCGGCCGGGCCCGCCGTGCGGGCCCCCCCCGGGGGCGCCCCCGCGTCCCCCCTCGGGGCCCCGGCGGCTGCGACCCCGA
>NZ_JBHWIR010000081.1:25982-32676 GCF_042731835.1 Kitasatospora sp. NPDC059817
CCACCCGGGCGGGAGGGGGGGGGGGTCGGTGGGGGGGGCGGCCCGCCCCGGGGGGGGGGGGGGGGGGCGGGGGGCGGGGCGGGGGGGGGGGCCGGCGGGCGGCCCCACCGCTGGTCCCGCCGTCGGGCCCGCCGTCGGTCCCTCCTCAAGCCCCGTCGCGCAGTAGTCGATCTTCACCGCCGATTCACCCCCGATCCACCCACCTCCCCCCGGGAGCCGCTCGGACGGCCCGGCTATCCTGCTCCGGCGCGCCCTGGTCCGGCGCGAAAGATCGGCGCCCGGTGCAACTCATGGGGGCACTCAACGCGTCAAGAGAGTGGATACCGGGAGGGGAGAAACCGTGAAGACGGGGAAGACGGCCGACGCCGCGATACGTACCACCAGCCGTTACGGGCGAAGGGGTGCGATGGCGTTGGTCATGGGCGGGGTGCTGCTGCTCACCGCGGCCTGCGGCGACGACAAGGGCGGAACGGGCGGCGGGGGCGACAACGCGGCGCCCGCGGCGACGGCGGGTGCGGGCGGGACGGCGGCCCCGGCGGGCGCGTCGGCCGAGCCGAAGACCTCCGCCGCGGTGCTGGCCGTCGAGCCGAAGGACGGCGCCCAGGACGTCGCACCGAGCAACGCGTTGCAGGTGTCCGTCTCGAACGGCAAGCTCACCACGGTCGAGGTGACCGACAAGAACGGCAAGCCGGTCGACGGGGCGATCACCCCGGACGGCATCGGCTGGAAGCCCGCCGCCGCGCTCACCGTCGGCATGGCGTACAAGGTGAACGCGCAGGCCAAGGACGCCGACGGCCTGGTGGCCGCGTCCACCACGACGTTCACCACGCTGACGCCGGACAAGAAGGTCTCCACCAACGACAACATCAGCGACGGCGCCACCTACGGCGTCGGCATGATCGTCTCGGTGAACTTCAGCAAGACCGTCAAGAACAAGGACGCCGTCCTCAAGGGCATCACCTTCGAGACGAACAACGGCACCGAGGTGAAGGGCCACTGGTTCGGCGACAACCGGCTGGACTTCCGCCCGGCCGAGTACTGGAAGCCGGACACCAAGGTCACCATCAAGTACCGGCTGAAGAGCGTCGAGGTCGCCCCGGGCATCTACGGCGACGTGGACAAGGACGAGCCGTTCACCATCGGCCGCTCCCAGATCGCCACCGCCGACGCCAAGGCGCACCAGATGACGATCGAGCGGGGCGGCAAGAGCACCACCGTGCCGGTCACCATGGGCGCGGAGGCGACGCCGTCCTGGAGCGGGACCATGGTGATCATGTCCAAGGAGAAGGTCACCCGGATGAACTCGCAGACCGTCGGCCTCGGCGGCGAGTACGACATCCAGGACGTGCCGCACGCGATGCGGCTGACCACCTCCGGCACCTTCGTGCACGGCAACTACTGGTCCAACGCGACCAACCCGTTCGGCAGGACCAACGCCAGCCACGGCTGCGTCGCGATGATGGACGAGAAGGGCGGCAGCGACACCTCCGTCGCGGGCAAGTTCTTCAACGACACGATGGTCGGCGACGTGGTCAAGGTCGTGAACAGCAAGGAGAAGACCGTCGCGCCCTCCAACGGGCTGGGCGGCTGGAACGTCGCCTGGGCGAACTGGTAGATCCTGCCCGCTGATTGACCGGATAGTCCCGGTTCGTCGGCGCGGTGCAGAAGAGCGGCCCGATCCTCACCCGTTGGGGTCGGGCCGTTCGCGTTTTCGCAGCGCACCGGGCCCCGAATGGCGCAACCTTTCCGGGGGCCGGCGCGTGTAGTGGTCGGGTCCGTCGTGTGCGCGGGAGTTGCGCGGGGTTTCGGGTCGTGAGGTTTCGGCGCGCGGGCTTCGGGTTGCGGGTTGCGGGTTGCGGGTTGCGGTTCGTGGGGTTCGGTTCGTGGGGTTTCTGAGGGAGGGATCGACGTTGAGGTCGATACGCAGAGTGGTGGCCGTCGGTCTGGTGGGCGGCGCGATGGCGCTGACGGCCGCGTGCGGTGGCGGGAGCGGCGGTAGCGGGGGCGGGAGCGCGGCCAAGGCGGACCTGGGGGCCGGCGCGGCCGCCGGGACGGCTTCCCCGGGCGCCGCGGCGGCGAGCAGCGCGGCGCCGAAGGTGTCGCAGGCCGTGGTGAACATCGAGCCCAAGCCCGGCACGGTGGACGTCGCGCCCGACGCACTCAAGGTCGGCGCGACCGGCGGCAAGCTCACCACCGTCAAGGTCAGCGACAAGACGGGCGCGGAGGTGCCCGGCACCATCGCCGCCGACGGCTCCAGCTGGACCCCGTCGGCCGGCCTCGCCGTGGGCAGCGCCTACCAGGTCAGCGCGATGGCCGCGGACGCCAACGGCGTGGTCGCCAGCGCGGACAGCAACTTCACCACGCTGACGCCGACGGCCCTCGCCAAGGCCGCCGACAACGTGGACAACGACGCGACGTACGGCGTCGGCATGATCGTCTCGGTGAACTTCAGCAAGGACGTCAAGAACAAGGACGTCGTCGCGAAGGGCATCACCTTCGAGACCGACAACGGCACCGTGGTCAAGGGCCACTGGTTCGGCAACCGCCGACTGGACTTCCGCCCCGAGCAGTACTGGAAGTCCGGCACCAAGGTGACGGTGCACTACCGCCTCAAGAGCGTCGAGATCGCCCCTGGGGTGTACGGCACCGACCGGGACGAGCCCTTCACGATCGGGCGGTCTCAGATTTCGACGGTTGACGCCGCCGCGCACAGGATGACCGTCGAACTGGACGGCAAACCGTCGGACATCGACATCACCTCCGGCTCGCCCGAACACCCGACCTGGAACGGCACGATGGTCGTCATGTCCAAGGAGGGCGTGGTGCGGATGCAGTCCAGCACCCTCCCCGGCATGAGCGGCTCCCCGTACGACCTCCAGGTGCCGCACTCGATGCGGCTCACCGACAGCGGCACCTACCTGCACGGCAATTACTGGAGCAAGCTCATCGGCGAGGACAACGTCAGCCACGGCTGCGTCGCCCTCAAGGACGTCGAGGGCGGCGGCGAATCCACCTCGATGGGCAAGTTCTACGCCGGCTCGATCGTCGGCGACGTGGTGGTCGTGAAGAACTCCACCAAGAAGGAGACCCTCGACCCGGCGAACGGCCTGAGCGGCTGGAACGTGCCCTGGAGCGCCTGGTAGGCCGACCGGTAGCCGCCCTGGTCGGGGCGGTTCCACGGCAACCCGGGATTGACGCGGACGCGGCCCGGGTTGCCTGCTCCCCACCCTCTTCCGGCTCCTTCCGGGCCCCCTCCGGGCCCCCTCCAGGCCCCCGCCTGGCACTCTCCGCGGGGTCTCCTTGCACGCGGCATATGCCGACTCGGAGGAGATCGTTTGCTCATTGTCCGTACGCGGCCGCTTGCGTTCCGCAATGATGGACCGCATGGCGGGTTGGGGCGAAACAGATCAGTCATCAGTTCCCGGGGCCGGATTGGTCGCCGAGGCGTCGTGGATCGATGTCCAGGGCGCGCTGGCGGCGCTGGAGCGGCTCAGCTCGGAGGAACTGGAGGAGATGTATTGCGGCAGGCTGAGCGATCAGTCCGTGCCGAACGAGGTACGACTGCCGTCCCGGCCGGAGACCGGCCCGGTGGCCCGCCGACTGGTGCTGTCGGTCCTGGAGTCCTGGGACCTCCATCAGCACCTGGAGGCCGGTGAGTTACTCACCAGTGAACTGGTCTCCAACGCCGTCCGGCATGCCGCCGGACGCACTATCGGGCTCCAGGTGATCCGCAAGCCGGGCTGGCTCCGTGTCGAGGTCCGCGACTCCTCCCGGGCGCTGCCCTGCATGATCCTCGCGGAGCCGAAGCCGGTGACCGAGCGGGGGCGGGGTCTGCGGGTCATCGACGACCTGGCCGACCGCTGGGGCGCCGACCTGCTGCCGCGCGGCAAGGGCGTCTGGTTCGAACTGAAGGTCCGCGAGCGGCACTGACCCTTCCGGGTGTTCCCGGGAAAACGCGCAGGGCCCCCGAAGTCGCCGTGGTCCGGCGGATGGGGGCCCCTGCAAGTCATCGCGCCGGCCAAGGGGGTGCGTGCCGCGCGATGGGCGTCGGCCGTGCCAGGTCGGGCCAGCCGAAGTCTCCACGCCCAGGCCGGCGTGCTGTGCCGCCCGCCGTTGGGCTGCTTCGACTATCGCACGGATCTCAGCATGTGGGCAAACCAGGCGACTTGGATTGAAAGGTTTGTAACCTAGTTCACCTTTGGATTTTGCATAGGTTCACGCTGTCGCCTGTGAATATTCACCATCCTCGCCGTCGAGCCTCCGGTGCTTCGTCGCCCGGCCGCCAATTCCTCCGTGGACCCCACCTCGCCGGAACTGCCGGGTAGCATCAGGCCCGTGAACCTGTACTGGCACGTCGTGCTGCCACCGCTCTGCGCCTGATCGGGCACCCACGCCGGTGGCTTGACCCCCGTGCTCCCTGCTGCGGCCCTCTCCGGCCGCCAGGAGGCTGCCGTGTGTGCCCGTTGCGAAACCAGCTCCCCTGACGGTCTTCGACGACGGAAGTTCACGACTGTGCCGAACCGCACCTCCACGCCCGCGCCCACCCGGGCCACCACCACTCCCGCCGCCCGCCGCACCAGCCCGCTCGGCGGGCCGGTCCCGATCCTGGTCGCCGCACTGCTGTGGGGCACCACCGGGACAGCCAGCTCCCTCGCACCCGACGGCGCCCCTTCGGCGGGCATCGGCGCCGCCGCGCTGGTCCTCGGCGGCCTCCTCCTCTTCCTCTCCACCCGCAGCGCCCGCGCGCTGCCCCGGGCCTGCGGCCGCCGGGAGCGGTGGCAACTCGCCGTCGGCGCCGTCGCAGTGGTCGGCTACCCGGTCACCTTCTATCCGGCGGTGACCCGCGCCGGGGTGGCGGTGGCCACCGTGATCGCACTGGGCAGTGCCCCCGTCTTCGCCGGCCTGCTCGGCTGGCTCACCCGGCAGGGGCGGCCGAGCGGCCGGTGGGCCTGCGCCACGGTGACGGCGGTCGTCGGCTGTGCCGTCCTGGTGCTGGGCCCCGAACTCACCGGCGGCGGCGCGGCGGTGGACACCGTGGGGGTGGCGCTGGCCGCGCTCTCCGGCCTCTCGTACGCCGTGTACTCGCTCATCGGCGGGAAGCTCATCTCGCGCGGGCACCCGTCCGCCGGGGTGATGGGGGCGATGTTCGGCGCGGCCGCGCTGCTCGTCCTGCCGGTGCTGTTCCTCGGCGACCTGCGGTGGCTCGCCTCGCCGCGCGGTGCGGCGGTGGTGCTCCACCTCGCCGTGATCACCACCTTCCTCGCCTACCGCCTCTTCGGCCACGGCCTGCGCCGCACCTCCGCCCAGACCGCCACCACCCTCACCCTCGCCGAACCCGCCGTCGCCGCGCTCCTCGGCGTCGCCGTCCTCGGCGAACGCCTCCCCGCCGTCTCCTGGTGCGGCCTCGCCATCCTGGCCGCGGGCCTCGCCGTCCTCACCGTGCCCGTGGGCACCCGCCGTCGCTGACCTACGGGCGGCACCTGCGCAGGAAGTCGGACGGGCCGACTTCCTGTGCGGTGCCGCTGGTTGGCGGTGCCTCGTGACCGGCCGCCCGGCCCTCCGATGCCGCCCTCCGATCGCCGATGCCGCCCGGTGGTCGGCGGTCGGTGGACGGTGGACCAACGCGCCGTGCTTTCCCCGCTCTTGCGCCGAACCGCTTGCCGCCAGGCACCCCGCTTGGTGGGCTTGACCGCATGGAAGAGACCACTGACAGCCGACCGCAGGCGACGTACGACCGGATCGGGGTCGGCTACCGCGCCATCCGCCGGCCCGATCCCCGACTGCACGCCCTGATCGGTGCCGCCCTCCAGGGGGCCCGGTCGGTGGTGAACGTCGGTGCGGGCGCCGGATCCTACGAGCCCGAGGGCGCCGCCGTCACCGCCGTCGACCCCTCCCAGGTCATGCTCGACCAGCACCCGGGGAACCGGAAGGTCAAGGCCGGAGCCGAGCAACTGCCCTTCCCGGACGGCTCCTTCGATGCGGCGATGGCCGTCATGACCGTCCACCACTGGTCGGATCCCGAACGGGGCCTCGCGGAGCTGCGGCGGGTCGCCCGGCGGCAGGTCGTCTTCACCTGGGATCCGGCCCACCGTCCGCAACTGTGGCTGCTGGAGGAGTACTTGCCCGAGATCCGGGAGCTGGAGGAGAGCCGCTTCACGCCGCTGGCCCAGGTCGTCGATGCGCTGGACGCGCACACCGTGCTGCCCTTCCCCGTCCCGCACGATTTCACGGACGGTTACCAGATCGCCTACTGGCGGCGGCCCGAGTTCTACCTCGACCCGGTCGTCCGGCTGGCCAGCTCGACCTTCGCCCAGTTGCCGCCCGCGGTGGTGCAGCCGGCGATCGCCCGCTTGCGCGCCGATCTCGAATCCGGCGCCTGGCACCGCCGCCATGCCGAACTCCTCGACCAGGAGCAGATGGACTACGGGTACCGGCTGCTCGTCGCGGGGGAGCTCTCCGCGGAGTAGGAAGTCGGACGGGCCGACTTCCTGTGCGCGGGGCCGGGATCGAGTGTCCGAGGGGGCCCGGGGAAAATATATCGACTGGTCTACATAGGGCGCGTTCGTGGAGGGCTGGGGCGCATAGGAAGTCGGCGGGGCCGACTTCCTATGCAGGAGGTGGGTGGGGGAGCGCTGTAAAGGTAGACCCGTCTGCATATTACGGGCGGGGAAGGTATAACCGCGGTGTCATATAA
>NZ_JBHWIR010000082.1:0-32542 GCF_042731835.1 Kitasatospora sp. NPDC059817
CGCGGGGGCCCGCGGCCCGCGGGGCGCGGCCCGCCCCGGGGGGGGGCCCCCCCCGCGGGGGCGGCGGGGCCCCGGGGGGGGGCCCGGGGCGGGGGGCGCCCACCCCGGGCGGCGCGCTCCCGGCGGTGCCGGCCGGCGGCGGCGCGGTCGCGGTCGCCCCGGCGCTGGCCGAACTGCTGGCGCGCAACGGCGCGGCCGTGCCCGGCTACGGGCCCGCGCTCAACCTGGCCGGCGTGCTGCGGCTGACCGCCGCCCAGCTGGCCGCTGCGGGGGCCGGCCCGGACCGGGTCGCCGGGCTCGCCGCCGACCGGGTCGACCGGCCCGACGGACTGGCCGGGGACGAGCCGCAGGCCACCGTCACCGCGCTGGTCGGCGCCCCCGGCAGCGGGCGCTCCACCGAACTCGCCGCCCTCGCCGCCCGCCGCGCCGGCGGCGCCCGGCCGCTGCCCACCCTCTGGCTGCGCGGCGCCGACCTGCGCGCCGAGGACCGCTCGCTCGCCGCCCCGGTGGAACGGGCCCTGGCCGCCGTCGCGGCCGAGCTGG
This sequence comes from Kitasatospora sp. NPDC059817, assembly GCF_042731835.1. Lineage (NCBI taxonomy): Bacteria > Bacillati > Actinomycetota > Actinomycetes > Kitasatosporales > Streptomycetaceae > Kitasatospora > Kitasatospora sp. NPDC059817. The sequence continues at coordinate 544 of NZ_JBHWIR010000082.1, forward strand.
GCACCCCGGCGCCCGCGCCGGAACCGGTGGCGGCGCTGTGCGCGGCGGCCGGGCGGCCGCTGCTGGTGGTCCTGGACGGCCCCGAGGAGGCCCCGGCGCCGCTGGACCCGCGCTGGCTGCGCGGCGCGGGGGACTGGCTGACCGGCTGCGGGGCGCGGCTGCTGACCGCCTGCGGCGAGGAGGCCTGGGTGCGGCTGGCGGCCGAGAAGTGGGGCAGTGGCCCCGGCCCCGCCCGGTACCCGGACCCGCCGGAGCCGGACGGCGACCTGGCCAGCGCCCCCACCGTCCGGATGGACGGCGGCGGCCCGGGCGCACCCAGCCTCGCCGGGCACCGGCTCGGCCCGCTCCCCGCCGAGGCGGCCGAGCGGGTGCGCCGCCGCTACGGGCTGCCGCCGGGCTGGCCGGCCGACGCCGACGCGCGGCACCCGCTGGCCGTCCGGCTGGCCGGCGAGCTGTGGGCGGAGGGCCTGCGCGGGGAGCCGGGCCGCCGGGGCGAACTGTTCGCCGCCTACCTGGACCTGCGCTGCCTGCGGGTGGCCCGGCGGCTGGCCGAGGACGGGCGGCAGCGCCGCCCGGGCGCCCACCGCCGGAGTTCCGCCCGCCCGGCCGGGCCCTCCCACGGGCGGGTGCGGCGGCTGGCGGCCGCAGTGGCCGGACGGGTGCACGAGGCGGCCCGGCGGATGCTCGGCGCCGGGCCCGGCGGGCTGGGCCGGGCCGTCTTCGAGGAGCTGTTCCCGGCGGCCGGCGGCTGGGCCACGGCCGTCCTCGCCGAGGGCCTTTTCGTCCCGGCCGGGCCCGGATTCCGCTTCGCGCACGGGGAGTTCGCGGACTGGCTGCAGGGCCTGCACCTGGACCTGGACGCCGCGCTGCGGCTGCTGCTCGGCGAGGCTGCGGACACGCCGTCCTCGCCCGCGAACGGGCTGGCGGACGCGTCCGCGGCAGGCCCCCCGCGCGGCGTCCCCCGGCACCGGATCGGCCCGGTCGCCGCCGCGCTGCGCCGGCTGGCCGAGACCTGGGGCGCACCCGCCCTGGACCCGTGGCTGCACCGGCTCTGGCGCGCCCTGGACCTGCGCCCGCCCGGCAGCGAACCGGCCTGGTGGGCGGGCCGGCTGCTCACCGCCGGGCTGGCCGCCAGCCCCGATCCGGCCGAACACCGGGCGCTGCTCGACCAGTTGGCCGGGCGGATCGCCGAACGGGCGGTCGCCGAAGGCGGGTTGGACGCGCTCCCGGCGGACGGGCTCGGCGCGTTCGGCCCGGCGTTCTGGACCGGCCTCGGCCTGCCCGCCGAGGCCGAACTCGCCCTGCTGCGCCGCCTGGTGGCCGCCGACGGGCCAGGGCAGCCGTTCCTCGGCGCGGTGGCCGAGCGGCTGCGCGCCGACCCCGTCGCGGTGTTCCCGCTGCTCTGCGCCTGGTTCGACGATCCGCGCGGCCTGCCCGGCCGCCCCGGGCACACCGTCGCCGACCTCGCCCACGACCTGCTGCACGCCCACCGCCGGCTCGCCCTGGACGAGTTGGCCGACGCTCTGGCCGACGCCGCGCACCCGAGGGCGGACGCGCTGCTCACCGTGCTCGCCACCGAGGAACCCTCCGCGCTCTGCCGGGCGGTGGACCGCTGGAGCCACGACGGGCGGCCCGAGCGGCACGTCGCCGCCGCTGTGCACGCCCTGCACGCCGCCCCGCACGCCGTCGGCGCCGCCGCCGGACTGCTGCGGTTCACCGCGCTGACCCTGCTCGCCCGCGAGGACGAACCGGGCCTGCACGGCGCCGCCCTCGCCCTGCTGGTCGGCGACCCGGCGACCAGGGCCGAGCACCTCCCCGCCGCGCTGGCCCTGCACCGGGCGGGCGGCGACGCCTTCCTCACCCCCAGGGCGCTGGCCCCCGCCCTGGAGAGCGACCCGGAACCCGTCCTGGCCGCGCTCGCCGACCGGCTGGCGGCCCCCGGCGCGGCCGCCGCCGAGACCCTGCGGATGCTCGCCGACGCCCGCACCCCGGTGGCCACCCGGCGGGGCGCCGAACTCGCCGCCCGGCTGCTGCGCGAGCACCCGGCGCTGGCCGGCCCGGTCGCCGTCGACTACCTGGGCCGCCGCCTGGAGCGCGCCGCGACCGGCGGCCCGGCCGCCCGGCTGGAGCTGCGGGTACTGCTCGGCGGCGCGCTGGCCGCCCGGGCGGCGGGCGTGCGGCGGCCGTTCGCCCAGGTGCTGTCCGTCCCGGTGGCCGACCCGGCGGCGGACGCGCTGCGCTGTGAACTGCTGGACACCCTGCTCGCCATCGAGACCGACCCGGCGGTGCTGACCGCGGCCGTGGAGCGGCTGGCCGAGCACTGCGCGGCCGAGAATCCGGCCCGGGCCCGCGCGGTGCTGGCCCGGGCGACGCCCGGCCTGCCGGCCGCGGACGAACTGCTGGTGCGCTGGGCCGGCCGCTCGGCGGCGTTCGCGCAGCTGCTCGCCCAGTGGCCGCGGGACGCCGCCCCGACCGCGCCGGACGGGCCCCGGCTGGCCCGGATGCGGGCCCTGGCGGCGGCCGGCCGCGACCCGCAGTACGCGGCCGCCGAGGCGGAGCGGACCGTGCCCGGGCGGGCCGCGCACCCGCCGGTGCGCCCAACCCGCATTCCGGTGCCGGAGCAGGAGCAGGCGCATGGCACGCTATAGGGGTTCGGGTTTGAGCGTTTGAGCGTACAGAGGGTACGCGCCGTACGGAACAAGGAGCGGTCAGGGTGCAGCGCTGGCGTGGCCTGGAGGAGATCCCCGCTGACTGGGGACGCAGCGTCGTCACCATCGGCTCGTTCGACGGGGTGCACCGCGGGCATCAGCTGATCATCGGTCGGGCGGTCGAGCGGGCCCGCGAACTCGGCCTCCCCGCGGTGGTGGTGACCTTCGACCCGCACCCGCGCGAGGTCATCCGCCCGGGCAGCCACCCGCCGCTGCTCGCCCCGCAGGCGCGCCGCGCCGAGCTGATCGCGGGCCTCGGCGTGGACGCGGTGCTGGTGCTGCCGTTCACCCCGGAGCTGTCCCAGGAGTCGCCGGAGACCTTCGTCCAGCAGGTCCTGGTCGACGCCCTGCACGCCCGGGCCGTCATCGAGGGCCCCAACTTCCGCTTCGGGCACCGGGCCGCCGGGGACGTCGCGCTGCTCACCGAGCTGGGCCGCTCGGCCGGCTTCGACGTCGAGGTGGTCGACCTCCAGGTGAGCGGCGCCGCCGGGTCCGGCGAGCCGTTCTCCTCCACCCTGACCCGGCGGCTGGTCGCGACCGGGGACATGGCCGGCGCCGGCGAGGTGCTGGGCCGCCCGCACCGGGTCGAGGGCGTGGTGGTGCGCGGCGCGCAGCGCGGCCGTGAGCTCGGCTACCCGACCGCCAACGTCGAGACCGTGCCGCACAGCGCGATCCCGGCCGACGGCGTGTACGCGGGCTGGCTGACCGCCGACGGCGAGCGCATGCCCGCCGCCATCTCGGTCGGCACCAACCCGACCTTCGACGGCACCGCCCGCACCGTCGAGGCGTACGCCATCGACCGGGTCGGCCTGGACCTGTACGGGCTGCACGTGGCCGTGGACTTCCTGGCCTACCTGCGCGGGATGGAGAAGTTCGACTCCATCGACGCGCTGCTCGACCGGATGGCCGACGACGTCAAGCAGGCCCGCGAGCTGACCGACGGCGTCTGAGCACTGCCGCAGCACGGGGAAGGGCCCGCCGACCTGGTCGGCGGGCCCTTCGGCGTCACTGCGGGGGCTGCGGCGGGTGGCCGTAGCCGGGCGGCGGCTGGTAGCCGTCCGGCGGGGACGGCGGGGACGGCTGGGATGGCGAGGCGGGCGGGGCGGGCTGCGGCGGCTGGCCCTGGGCGGGCGGGTAGCCGTAACCCGGGCCCGGCTGCGGGGCCGGCTGCTGCTGGGCGCCCGGCTGCGGCCAGGCCGTGGGGGCGGGCGGCTGCTGCGGGTAGCCGTAGCCGGGTGGTGGCGGCGGGGCCTGGCCGGGCTGCGGCGCCCACGGCGCCCCGGGGGCGGGCTGAGCGGCCTGGCCGGCCTGACCCGCCTGACCCGCCTGACCCGGATATGGCTGTGGCTGCGGCGGGTACGGCGTGGCCTGCACCTGCTGCTGCCACCCGGACTGCTGGGCGGCGGCCTGCTGGGCCCGGACGATGTCCTCGCCGACCAGGGTGGCCAGCTCGAAGTAGGCCTCGCGGACCTTGGGCCGCATCATGTCGAGGTTGACCTCGGCGCCGGCCGCCAGGCTCTCGTCGAACGGCACCACGATCACCCCGCGGCAGCGGGTCTGGAAGTGCGCGACGATGTCCTCGACCTTGATCAGCTTGCTGGTCTCGCGCACCCCGGAGACCACCGTGATGCTGCGCTGCACCAGGTCCGCGTAGCCGTGCGCGGAGAGCCAGTCCAGGGTGGTCGAGGCGCTGGAGGCGCCGTCCACGCTGGGGGTGGAGACGATGATCAGCTGGTCGGCGAGGTCCAGCACCCCGCGCATCGCGCTGTACAGCAGGCCGGTGCCGGAGTCGGTCAGGATGATCGGGTACTGGCGGCCCAGCACGTCGATGACCTGGCGGTAGTCCGAGTCGTTGAACGTGGTCGAGACCGCCGGGTCGACGTCGTTCGCCAGGATCTCCAGGCCCGAGTTGAGGTCCTGCGAGGTGAACTGACGGATGTCCATGTAGCTGCGCAGGTGCGGGATGGCCGTCACCAGGTCGCGGATGGTCGCGCCGGTCTGGCGCTTGACCCGGCGGCCCAGGGTGCCGGCGTCCGGGTTGGCGTCGATCGCGATCACCTTGTCCTGGCGCTCGCTGGCCAGGGTCGCGCCGAGCGCGGTGGTGGTCGTGGTCTTGCCGACCCCGCCCTTGAGGCTGATCACGGCGATCCGGTAGCAGCTCAGCACCGGGGTGCGGATGATCTCCAGCTTGCGCGACTTCTCGGCGGCCGCCGCCTTGCCGCCGAACTGGAACCGCGGCTGCTGGCGCTGCTGCTTGGGCTGGCTGCGCAGCAGCCGGTCCGAGGACAGCTCGACCGCGGCGGTGTAGCCGAGTGGCGCGCCGTGCGCCACGGGCGGCTGCGGGGCGGCGGAGTGCGGGAACGCGACCGGCGGCGGCGCGACGGCGCCCTGCGGCGGCCACGGCTGCACCCCGCCGGACTGCTCGTGCGGCGCGCCCGGCAGCAACGGCCGGTAGTCGTGCGGCTGGGGCTGGGCCGACTGCGGGTAGGCGGGGGGCTGCGGCCAGCCGCCCTGACGCGGATCCACCGGCGCGGGCTGCGGGGTCGGCTGCTGCGGCTGTGCGGGCTGCGGCTGGGCGGCGCCCTGCTGGGCGGCCCACGCGGCGGCGGCCTGCGGGTCGTGCGCCGGCAGTGGCTGCTGCGGGGGCAGGTGCTGCGCGGGCGGCTGCGGGTACGGCTGCGGGTACGTCTGCGGCGGGACCGGCTGGGCGGGCTGCGCCGGCGGCGGGGCCGAGACCGGGGCCGGGTACGGCGGTTGCGGGGCGGGCTGCGGCTGCGCCGGCCAGCCCGGGGCGACGGCCTGTGGCTGCTCGAACGCAGGGGCAGGGGCAGGAGCGGGGACGGGGGCCTGGGCAGGGGCGGACGCCGGGAACGGGACGTGCTGCGCCTCGGCCTGGACGGGCTGTGCGGGCGGCACGGGCTGGGCGGGTACGGGCGCCTGAGCCGGCGTCGGGGCCGGAGCCTGAGCGGGCACCGGCGCCGGAGCGGTGGCCTGCGGAGCCTGCACCGCCGGGGCCGGAGCCTGAACTGCCGGAGCCTGCACCGCCGTCGGAGCCTGAACTGCCGGGGCCGGGGCCGGGGCTGGGGCCGCCGAGGCGTCCGTCTGCACGTACCAGGACGGGGGAGTGTAGTCGGGCGCGTCGGACCAGTCGTCGTCGTCCTCTGCCGCGTTGTCGCCGACGTAGACGCCGTCCCGATCGCTGCTCACTAGGGCTCCCTCGTGTTCGCCGCCGCTTGTTCAGCGGTGCCGTTGCCGCATCAAAGACTAGGCCGTGCGGCAACCCCCGTTGAAGGCGGCGTCGGATCCGGAGCGGCCCCCCGGGCCCGGCGCCGCCGCTCAGTCCATCCGGCGCGGACCGCCGAGAACCTGCTGCTCGGCCTGCCCGGCCACGGCCCGCACGTACTGGCGCCGCATCCGGGTGGCCCACAGCGTGAGGTCGTCGCCGAGGGTGGGCAGCGCGGCGACGTCCTCCGGCGGGAGCGACAGCACCCGGCCGGTCAGCTCCGCCTCCTGCGGGGAGACCCGCTGCACACCCACCAGGTCGGCCGCGTTGAGCACCCGGGCCGCGTGCGGGCCCAGGTACGGCAGCAGGGTCAGGGTGGTCTGCCAGGGCGCGGCGGAGAGCCGGCTGCGCGGCGGGCGGGCGCCGAGGTCGCGCACCACCAGGACCGGCGAGGCCACCGAGGCGCCCTGCGGGCCGAGTCGGCCGACCTGGTGGACCGTCACGCACGGCTGCCCGCCGCCCGCGGCCTGCGCCAGCGGGCCCCACAGCTGCCCGCGCGCGGTCTCCACCGCGACCCGGGCGCCGATCGCGGCCGCCCGCAGCGCGATGACCTGCGCCGTCCACACGCCGCCGACCAGCACCAGGTCGTACGCGCTGGGTCGGAACAGGCCGAGCACCGCGGGCAGCCCCTGCGGGTCGGCGCCGATCACCACGCCGTCGTCGCCGACCGGGAAGGCCAGCGCCCCGAGGTCCGCGGCGTCCAGCACGTGCTTCTCCCGGCGCGGGCCGCGCAGCCCGAAGCCGGGCAGGATCCGGGACCGCGCCCGGGGCTGTTCGGAGCCGTGCTGCGGGCCGGGGGCCGGATAGGTCTGGTACGCCATCAGGACGCTCCTCCCAGCGGCAGGGTGGCGAGCACCCCGGGGGCCTGCTCCAGGTCGAGCCGGACCAGGCCGAGCCCGGCGCCCTGCGCCCGCGCCTCCACCTGGCGGCCGACCTGCGTCACCTCGCTCTCGCTGCGCCCGGTCACCCGCAGGTGCCCGCTGACGGTCACCGAGCCGCCGGTGCCGCGCCCGGCGGTCAGGCTGAAGGTGCTGGCCAGCGCGGGGGAGCCGGTGACCAGGTTGACCAGGTCGGGTGCGGCGATCCGGCCGGGCGATCCGCCGGGGCGGCTGAGCTGCGGCCAGCGGGAGATCCAGTAGGTGCTGTGCCAGCGGTCGTCGATCCGCCAGAACCGGCTGCCCTCCTGGGTGCGGCGGGTGGTGCCGCCGCCGCTGCCGGTGCCCTGGCGCCCGGCCACCGCGAGCGGGTTGGCGCAGGTGGAGATGGCCAGCGCGGCGATCAGCTCGCGCTCGTCCAGCACGGTCGCGTTGAACCCGGCGCTGTTGAGCCGCCCGGCCAGCTGGTCGGTCACCCGTTGCAGTGCCTTGCGGGCGCCCTCCTCGCCGCCGCCGCGGGCCCGGACGGCGGCCGCGGCGCGCTCCGGGTCGAGCTTGAGCGCCACCCAGGTCAGCCGCAGCCCGGGGGTGGCGGTGCCGTCCGGCAGTTCCCGGTAGGCGCGGGCGGCCAGCGACTGTTCGGGCAGGTGCGGGGCCGGGGCCGGCTGGGTGTGCTGGACGAGCTGCACCGACTCCAGGGTGATGTCGTCGACCTGGAGCGCCGAGCAGATCACGTCCAGGGGCAGCGGCAGCGCGGTGCGCACCGGGCGCAGCGGCTGGTCCTTGGCCTGGACGAGCAGCACCGAGCTGAGGAAGGTGCCGTCGCCGACCATGCCGGTCTCCCGGCGGACGGGGCGGCCGCCCAGGTCGGCCTCGGTGGCGTGGGTGCAGGTGCGCAGTGCCGGTTCGAGTTCCAGGGCGGGGGCCAGCGCCGGGTCGGTGCCGGCCGGCGGCAGCGTGCTGCGGGCCTGCCGGCGGCGGGACTTGAGGGCGGCGCGCACCCGTAGCAGTTCGGGGATGGTCCGGCCGCGCAGCGGGATCACGGCGAGCACCACCAGGACCAGCGCGACCGCGCCGAAGCCGGCGGCGACCGGTCGGCTGATCGTCCAGCCCACCGCGACCAGCGCGGCCGCGACCTCGACCAGGACGAGCTGTTGGAGCCTCAGCCGGCCGCCGAGCAGCCCGGGCCGGGGGTTGATCCGGAGCAGGACGGGCCCGCGACCGCCTTCGTCACGGCCGCTGCTCCCGTCGGCGGGCGGCAGCGGCTGCCCGGGCGTGGTCTCGGGGGCGGGGCCGCCGTGCTGCGCCCGGCCGGAGCGGCGCGACCTCCCGCCCGTTGCCGGTCCGCGGCGTCCTGGAGCGGTCTGGCTTGGCATCCCCCGGGTGACCCTCTCTGATCAGTTGCCGCGGCCCGGCTGGCCGGTGCGCGGACCGTACCCGTACCGTACTCACCGTCTGCTGCCGCATCGTAGAGGGTTCGTACGGGTTCCCGCCCGGCGGGTGCGGGGGGCGGTGCAGGGCGGTCCGACAATGTCTGACGAGGGGGACGACGAGGATGGCATCGCGCCGGGACGAGCTGAACGCGTACACCTTCGCCCGCAAGCGCACGGTGGGGGCGTTCCTGCTGCCCGGTGGCGGCGGCAGCGACGAGGACGCGCCGCGCCCGGTGAAGGCGGTGCTGCCGAGTGTGCTGGCCGGGGCGGTGATCGTCGCCGGGTTCGGGTTGTGGGGGGTGTTCAAGCCGAGCGCGCCGCTGCACTGGGACGACGGCAAGAACGTCGTCCAGGGCAAGAAGTCGACCACCCGGTACGTGGTGCTGACCGACCCGGACGGCCGGACCAGGCGGCTGCACCAGGTGCTCAACATGTCCTCGGCGCGGCTGGTGCTGCCGGCCGAGGCCAAGGTGGTGGTGGTCGACGACGGGGTGCTCGACAGCTACCCCAACCACGGCCCGACGATCGGCATCCCGTACGCGCCGGACAAGCTGCCGACGAGGGACAACGCGGACAAGCCGATGAAGTGGTCGGTCTGCGACCGCCCGGGCTCGGACGACAAGCAGGAGACCGTCAACCAGGCGGTGTTCGTGGCGGCCGGCCCGGACGCGGCGGCGCTGGCGGCCAAGGACCGGATGCTCGGCCAGGACCAGCTGCTGCTGGTGCAGCAGGCGGACGAGCAGCAGGTCTCCGCGCAGCCGACGCCGGGCCAGCCCGCGGCCAGGCCGGGTGACGCGAAGGTGTTCCTGGTCGACGCGCAGGGCCGCAAGCACGGCATCGGCTCGCCGCAGGCGGACGACAAGGAGCGCAAGTCGCTGATCACCGCGGTCTTCGGGCCCAACGCGGTGCCGCAGCGCGTCAAGCGCGAGTGGCTGGACACCCTGGTGACCGGCAGCCCGATCACCTTCCCGAAGGTCGACGGGGTGGCGGACAGCCCGAGCCCCAACTCCTCGGTGGAGCTGGGCAACCAGGCCGACCGCCGGATCGGCCGGCTGGTGCACTACCAGGACCGCCACTACGTGGTCGGCAAGGACCGGCTCTACCTGGTGACGCCGTTCCAGGCGGAGCTGATCCGGCAGAACCCGGACTACCAGGACCTCTACAAGTACGACGGCGACAAGCGGCCGCGCAGCGACGAGATGACCCCGGCCGACCACGCCAAGCTGGGCAACGACGCCCGGCTGCCGAGCACCGGGGACGACTGGCCGCTGAAGTCCGGTGCGCCGGCCAACAACTGGCAGGACCGGCAGGACGCGCGCCTGGTCGTGTGCAGCACCTTCGACGGCGTCGCCGAGGACGGCCGCACGCCCCGGCGCAGCGTCTGGGCTGGGACGTCCTACCCGGCGCCGTACAACAACGGCGCGGGTGCCGCGTACGTGACGCCCGGGCACGGCCTCTTCTACCGCGCGCTGGACAACGCGGCGGGCGGCTCCGGCACCGACTTCCTGATCACCGAGACCGGTCTGCGCTACTCGGTGCCGGCCAACGGCGACGGCGGCCGCGGCGCCACCACGCCGCCCGGCGCGCAGCCGGGCCAGGGCGGGCAGCCCGGCCAGGGCGGCGCCCCGAAGACGCCCACCCCGCAGCCGGGCGCCACCGCGCCGGACCAGCAGCCGCCGCAGGACGAATCGGGCGCCAACCAGGCCCGGTTGGGCTACAAGGAGCTCCAGCCGCTCCCGGTGCCGCACGAGTGGTCGGACCTCGTCCCGGCCGGCCCGCCGCTGACCGCGAAGAGCGCCGCCCAGCCGCAGAACGCCTGATCGGCCAAGCCAGGCAACGGACTTGGCCTACGTGTCATGGTCTGGTAACTGCGTCGAGTTCGGTGTTGGGCGAGCTGCGTGTGCCGACTACAGTGCTCCTGGACATCACTAGGGTGATGGGACGGTCGGGCCGCGCTGCCCTCCGTACACGCAATGTCTGTCTCATGGGGGATGGTGGAGCATGGCTCAGGGTCAGTTCACGATGACCGCTCAGGAGATGCTGGCTTTCGCCAAGCGGATCGAGGACGCGATCGGGAAGATCGAGGCTGAGCGGCAGAAGCTCATCAGCACGGTCGATGGCATCACCGGCGGCTGGCAGGGCCAGGCGGCGAGCGCCTACAAGGCCTTGCAGGACCAGGTCAACACCGACATCGCGAAGCTGAAGGAGTCGCTGACCGCGATCCAGCACGCGATCGAGCTGACCACCAAGCACTACGCGAGCACCGAAGAAGAGCAGAAGGCGCTGTTCTCCAACGCCCAGGGCTGATCAGCCGCACCGCGCTGATCACCGTTCTGTTCCGACCTTCCGCTCGGTGGGGCGCCCGCGGCTGAGCGCGGGGTGCTCCGCATCCTCGTCAAGGGAGACATCGTGTCCGACCACATCCTCGTCAACTTCGAGACCGTCCACCACGCGGCCGAGGAAGTGCGCGCCTCGGCCGGTCGCATCGACCACCTGCTGAACGACCTCAAGGGCGACGTCAACCGCATCGCGTCCAGCTGGCAGGGCGCGGCCCAGCAGGGCTACCAGGCCCACCAGACCCAGTGGGACGCGCGCGCCGCCGACCTGCAGAAGGTCTGCACGCAGATCGCCTCCTCGCTGGACAGCGCCGCGCAGAGCTACAAGACGACCGAGAACAACAACGCCAAGCTGTGGGGGAACAACTGACCACGCGTTCCCCAGCGGGAACGTGAGGGGGCGGGTGCTCGGACTCCGGGCACCCGCCCTTCGGCGCGCGGCACGGGTGGACGACATGAGGGGTGGCAGGGTGTCCGGACGCGGGTACCGGAAGGCGGCCGCGGCACTGGCCGCGCTCGCCGTGCTGGGCGGCCCGCTCGCCGCCCCGGCGCGCGCGGACAGCGGACCCGGGCTGGCCGCCGCGGGCGACTGCCCGAAGAACGCGCCCGACGTGCCGACCGTGCCGTGGTCGCTGCAGCGCCTGCTGCTGGACGAGCTGTGGCAGGGCGGTCGGACCACCGGCGCGGGGGTGACCGTCGCGGTCATCGACACCGGCGTGGACGACCAGAACCCGCAGCTGGCCGGCAAGGTCCTGGAGGGCTCCAACCTGGTGGTCAACCGGGAGACCAAGGAGAAGGTCCCGGGCAGCTCCAAGGAGGACCCGGTCGGCCACGGCACCAAGGTGGCCGGCATCATCGCCGCCCGCCGCTACGACCGGACGGGCTTCGTCGGGCTCGCCCCCGACGCCGCCATCCTGTCGATCCGCCAGAACGACAGCGACGGCAACGGCGACGTCTCCACCCTGGTCCAGGCCGTCAACGAGGCGGTCAGGGCCAAGGCCAAGGTCATCAACATCTCCCAGGACGTCCGCGGCGCCGGCGCCGCCGGCTTCGGCGGGTACCAGGAGCTGAAGGCCGCCGTCCAGGCCGCCGAGGACAGCGGCGTCGTGGTGGTCGCCTCCACCGGCAACGACGGCAAGGAGGGCGACACCTACCCCGGCGCGTTCCCGACCGTGCTCGCCGTCGGCGCCTCCGACCGCAACAACGAGCGTGCCCCGTTCTCCCAGTACGGCTCCTTCGTGAAGGTCGCCGCACCCGGCGTCGACATGCTCTCCACCGTCCCCAGGGGCGGCCAGTGCGTCGACAACGGCACCAGCTTCTCCGCCCCGTACGTGTCCGGGCTCGTCGCGCTGCTGGTCGGCGCCCACCCGAACTGGAAGCCGGCCCAGGTGCGGGCCTGGATCGAGCAGACCGCCCAGCGCACCCAGCGCGATCCGAACCAGTTCATCGGCTGGGGCGTGGTCGACCCGGTCAGGGCCGTCACCAAGGCCCCCGAGAGCGCGCCGTTCACCGCCACCCCGGACGCCCCCGTCCAACTGGCCGCCGCCCCGATCGTGCCCCGGCCGGTCGGCCTCGGCGAGACCCAGGCCGACCGCGACGGCCGCACCGCGACGTACGTCCTCGGCATCGGGGCGCTGCTGGTCGCGCTGCTCATCGGCGGCGGCGTCGTCCTGCGCGACCTGCGCCGCAGGTCCGCCGACTGATCCGGGTACGCAGCACCTGCCCGGTGCCCGGGGAGTGCGTAGGAGAATCCTCCGCAACGGCTGTAACGTCGTGGGTCGCTCGCCGCATCCAAGAAGTGTCAGGGAGCGCGGACACGGGGGGCGGCAGGCATGGGGTGGATCGGGGCGGGCCGGGAGGCCGAGGACGCCGAGTTCCTGGAACTGGTGTCCGGCCGCACCGGCCACCTGTACCGCTCGGCCTGCCTGCTGACCAGCGGCGACACCCACTACGCCGAGGACCTCGTCCAGGAGGCCCTCAGCCGGATGTACGTGCTCTGGCGGCGCAGCGCCTGGACCGGCGGCCGGGACCGGATCGACAACCCGGCCGCCTACACCCACACGGTGATGGTGCGCACCTTCCTCGCCCAGCAGCGCCGCCGCTCCAGCACCGAGCGCCCCATCGCGGCCGTGCCCGAGTCGGAGGCGCGGGAGGCGGACGGCGCGCTGCGGATGACCCTGCTCGACGCCCTCGGCCGGATGCCGCCCAAGGACCGCGCCGTCCTGGTGCTGCGCTACTGGGAGGACCACAGCGTCGCGGAGACCGCCGAGATGCTGCGCTCCTCCCCGGGGGCGGTCCGCACCCGTACCACCCGGGCGCTGGCCCGGCTGCGCACCCTGCTCGGCGACTCGCTGGCCGAGCTCGCCGCCCGCTGACCACTGCTCGTAGTCCGTGACGCACCCCGTGACGCTCCCCGTGACGCAATTTCGTGATGCAAGGAGACGGTGACCACCCATGTCCGAACCGGACAAGTTCGAGGACGATCTTCTCTACGCCCTCACCCGTACGGGCGAGGGCTTCCGCGCCGAGCCGACCGACCTGCTCGCGGGCGGGTACCGGCGCGGCCGCCGCCGCTGGCGCCGCCGCTCGACCGCCGCGGTGGTGGGCGGCGCGGCCGCGCTGGCCCTGGTGGGCACAGGTGCGGTGTACCTCACCGGCTCCTCGCCGCGCCCGAGTACGGTGCCCGCGGCCGCCCCGAGCACCGCCGGCGGCAGCGGCTCGGCGGCCCCGGCCTCCTCGGCGTCCGCCTCCGCCTCGGCGCCGCCGGCGGTCTCCGGCGACGAGGTGCTGGCGATGTTCCAGGCCCTGCTCCCCAAGGGCGAGACCACCGGCGGCACCGGCACCGGCACGGGGGCCGAGCCGGGCCGGCCGTACGGCGGCGGCATCGCCGCGACCGCCTCGCTGGTCTTCGACGACGGCAAGGGCAAGTCCGCGATGGGCATCTCGCTCGGCCGCCTGGCGGACGGCGACCCGAACCGGGCGGAGAACGACTGCCCGGACAAGAAGCTCGTCCAGTACGACGCCTGCAGTGCCACCACCCTGCCGGACGGCGGCACGCTGACCGTCCTCCAGGGCTACGAGTACCCGGACAAGCGGGCCACCACCAAGTGGTGGAACGCCAAGCTGATCGGCAAGGACGGCCGCCAGGTCGAGCTGTCCGAGTGGAACTCCCCGGCGGAGAAGGGCTCGCCGGACAGCCGCCCGAAGCCCCCGCTGACCCCCGAGCAGCTCAAGGCGATCGTCACGGACAAGTCCTGGGACCGGGTCATCGCCTCGATCCCGGACCCGGTGCCGGTCAAGCCGCGGGACAGCGGCAAGGAGTACGACAAGGACGAGATCCTGGCGATCGTCGCCAAGCTGCTGCCGGCAGGGCTGACCGAGACGGAGACCGGGGGCCAGCCGGGCTACGCGAACTTCGTGGTCAACGACGGCAAGGGCAAGTCCCTGGTGGAGATCAACGTGCAGGACTGGTCCCGTGACGACAAGACCAAGGAGGAGCTGTTCGGCAGTGCCCAGGCGCAGCCGGACGGCACCAGGGTGGTGGTCGGCAAGCGGGGTTCCAACCCGGGCATGTGGACCGTCGACACCCTGCACGCGGACGGCCTGCGGGTGGTGATCAGCGCGTTCAACAGCGGCACCCAGCAGACCCCGGCGACCCGCAGCACCCCGGCGCTGAGCACCGACCAGCTGAAGGCGATCGCCACCGCGCCGGTGTGGAAGCTGAGGAAGTAGCGGTCCGGACGTGGCAGTGCCCCGGGCGAGGGGGAGCCCGGGGCACTGCCGTGTGGGGGAGGGGTGGGGGTCAGGGCTGCTGGTCCTCGGGGAGGCTGATCACCCAGCGGGTGTCCTGGCGGGGGCGCAGGTAGAACAGCCAGTAGAGGGTGGCGGCGGCGGTGATGCCGCCGGTCCACAGCAGGGGTTCGGTGTCCAGCTGGGTCATCACGTAGACGAGGACGGCGATCAGCACCACCGGGACGGCCGGCCACAGCGGCATCCGCCAGGCGGCGGCGTGCTTGTGGTGGGCGCGGCGGGAGAGCAGCGCGGCGATCGCGACCAGCAGGTACATCCCGGTGACGGCGACGCCGGTGATGTTGCTGAGCAGCGCGCCCTTGACGAAGCAGAGCGCGGCGCCGGGCAGGCCGACGGCCAGGGTGGCGACCCACGGGGAGCCGAACCGGCCGAGGGTGCCGAAGGCCTTGTTGACCGGCTCGGGCCAGGCCTTGTCGCGGGCGGAGGCGAACAGGACCCGGGAGTTCTGGATGACCATGACGATGCCGGCGTTGATGATCGCCAGCGCGACGCAGAGGCTGATGAAGGTGCCGACCGCGGAGTTGCTCCAGGCGGTGACCATGCCGGAGATGTCGCCGGAGCTCAGGGTCTGCAGGTCGGGGGCGCCCATGGTGATGGCGACGACCGGGACCAGGATGACGGCGGAGGAGATGCCGAGCGTCCACAGCACGGTGCGCGAGACGTTGCGGCGGGGGTTCTCCAGCTCCTCGGAGAGGTAGACGGCGGTGGAGAAGCCCTGGGTGATGAACAGGGCGATGCCGAGCGCGCCGACGATGGCGCCGATGCTCACCGTGGTGGTGGCGCCGCCGTCCCCGGTGACCACGCCGTGCAGCAGGCTGGGGGCGTCGGCGTTGGCGTGGGAGAACCCGAGCACCGAGACGACGCCGGCCGCGATGACCTCCAGGACCAGGAAGACGCCGGTGATCCAGGCGTTGGCGCGCAGGTCGAGCAGGCCGGCCAGGGTGGCGGCGAGCATCACGGCGGCGCCGGTCATGGCCTTGTCGAGGTGCAGCACGGGGACGAGGTAGTCGGCGGTGCCGAGGGCGATGACCGAGGGGACGATCATCACCACGATCAGCGAGAGCACGAAGACCAGCCAGCCGGCCAGCCGCCCGGCGAGGGTGCCGACCATCGCGTACTCGCCGCCGGCGCTGGGGATCAGGGTGCCGAGCTCGGAGTAACAGAACGCGACGGCGACGCACAGCACGGTGCCGATGGCGATGGCCAGGGCGGTGGCGCTGCCGATGCTGGAGAACAGCTCCGGGACGATCACGAAGAGCGTGGAGGCCGGGGTGACGCAGGACAGTGTGAGCAGGGTGCCGCCCACCACGCCGATCGAGCGCTTGAGTTGCTGGGGCGCGGCGGC
The DNA here is from genome assembly GCF_042731835.1 of Kitasatospora sp. NPDC059817. Lineage (NCBI taxonomy): Bacteria > Bacillati > Actinomycetota > Actinomycetes > Kitasatosporales > Streptomycetaceae > Kitasatospora > Kitasatospora sp. NPDC059817. Next base: position 16,334 of record NZ_JBHWIR010000082.1, read on the forward strand.
GGTGTCGGCCGTCGCGGGGGTCGCGGCGCGTGGCGGGCGAAGCGTGTCGGTCATGTGGCTTCCGATCGGCTCTGTTCGGTCCTGTGGGTGGGAGCGGTATCGCCTCCGCTGGCTGTCTGCTCGGGTTCTGGTGGGGTCGCTCCTGGGTCGCAATGGAACCTGGGCGTATTGATTGCGTCAATGGCCGAAATGCTTCGGAATCCGTTGCGCGGAAGGGTATGGACATGCGATCCGATGATCACGTACGGTCATTGCGAGCTTTGTCCGACTTGTTACCTCTGCCACATTGCAACTGAATCCAAGGTGAACAGAGTGTTGCAAGCCGCCTTTCAAAGGTGTCCGTGGAGTCGGACGGCGATACGCCCAGGCGCCCCTTTGTGCGGCCGCAACCCCCGGACGGGGTGCGGGAACCGCAGCCCCGCCCCGGAAAGATCTAGGTAACGTTTCGACACCTGGGACGCGAAAGGGGCCGGGCTCCCGCGAGCCCGACCCCTCGATCACTGTCCGTAGCCGCCGGCGCGGTGCGCCGGCGCCTTCACACCAGCGGCAGCCAGCCCGTCTGGACCATCTGCCCGCCGGTCGCCCGGCGCGACACGTACACCCCGCGCCCCGGCGGCAGCGGCATCGGCTTGACCGTCCCCAGCAGCGCGCCCTCGTCCCGGTTGCCGGAGAGGATCACGCCCTGCCCGCCCAGCTCGCGCATCCGCTGCAGCACCGGCTCGTACAGCGAGCGGCCGGCGCCGCCCGCGCTGCGGGCCACGATCACCCGCAGGCCGATGTCCCGGGCGAACGGCAGGAACTCCGCCAGCGGCGCCAGCGGGTTGCCCGAGCTCGTCGCGACCAGCTCGTAGTCGTCCACGACCACGAACATGTCCTTGCCGCTGTACCAGCTGCGGTTGCGCAGCTGCTCGGCGGTGACGTCCGGGCCGGGCAGGCGGCGCGCGCAGGCCCCGCGCAGCATGTCCACGATGGCCGCCATGGCCGGCTGCGCGGCCGCGTACTCCACCAGGTACTCCGGCGGCACGGTGCCCAGCAGCGCGCGCCGGTAGTCGCCGACCACGATGCCCGCCTGGTCCGGGGTGTACCGCTCGGTGATCTGCTTGATCAGCATCCGCAGCAGCGCCGACTTCCCCGACTCGGTGTCGCCGAAGACGATGAACAGCGGGTCGGTCTCGAAGTTCACGAAGGCCGGTGCCAGCTCGGCCTCGTCCACGCCGAAGGCGATCCCGCGTTCCGGGCGCTCGGAGCCCTTCGGCAGCGAGTTCCCGTCCAGGACGGCCGGCAGCATCCGCACCTGCGGCGCGCGCGGGCCGCTCCAGGCCCCGTCGACGGCGGCGACCAGGCCGGCCACCCCGTGCTGGAGGTCGTCCACCGCGCAGGAGCCGTCCAGCCGCGGCAGGCCGGACAGGAAGTGCAGCCGCTCCGGGGTGATGCCGCGCCCGGCCAGCGACGGGACGTTCTGCGCCACCCGGCGGTCCACCTCGGACTCCATCGGGTCGCCGAGCTTCAGCTCGGTCCGGTTCTGCAGCAGGTCCTTCAGCGCCGGGCGCACCTCGGCGTACCGGGCCGCGGTGATGACCAGGTGGACGCCGTAGCCGAGGCCGCGCTGGGCGATGTCGCCGATCACCGCCTCCAGCACCTCGAACTCCTGCTTGAAGGTGTTCCAGCCGTCGATCACCAGGAACACGTCGCCGAACGCCTCGTCCGGCAGCTGCCCGGCCGCCCGGCGGGCCCGGTAGGTGCCGATGGTGTCGATCCCGGCGGCCCGGAACAGCTCCTCGCGCCGGTTCAGCACCCCGTGCACCTCGGAGACCATCCGGCGCACCTTGTCGACGTCCAGGCGCCCGGCCACCCCGCCGACGTGCGGCAGCCCGGCCAGTGACTGGAAGCTGCCCGCGCCGAAGTCCAGCAGGTAGAACTGCACCTCCCGCGGGGTGTGGGTGAGCGCGAACGAGGCCACGGTGGTGCGCACCACCGTCGACTTGCCCGAGCGCGGGCCGCCCACGACCAGGCCGTGGCCGGCCGCCCCCGCGTAGTCGACCTCCAGGACGTCGGTCTTCTGCTCGCGCGGCTTGTCCACGATGCCGATCGGCACCCGCAGCCGGCCCGCCGGGAAGCCGGGCGCGGTCAGCCCGCGCTCCGGCACCACCTGGAGCGGCGGCAGCAGGTGGTCCATGCTCGGCGCCTCCTCCAGCGGCGGCAGCCACACCTGGTGCGCGGCCGGGCCCTGGCCCGTCATCCGCTGCACGAACACGTCCAGCACGGTGTCGACCAGCGCGTCGTCCTGCTCCGGGGCGAGCGGCGCCTCCTCCTCCAGCGCCGGCTCCGGCGGCTCCACCCGGGCCGCGGTGAACAGCACCGGGCGGGCGTTCACCCGCCGCCCGCCGGTCGACCGCTGCTGCCCCGGCGCCCGGTAGGGCCCCGAGACGTACGCGGCCTTGAACCGGTCCATCACGTCCTCGCCGAACTTGAGGTACCCGACGCCCGGCACCGGCGGCAGGTGGTAGGCGTCCGGCACCCCGATCGCCGCCCGCGACTCGGCCGCCGAGAAGGTGCGCAGACCGATCCGGTAGGAGAGATAGGTGTCCAGGCCGCGCAGCTTGCCCTCCTCCAGACGCTGCGAGGCCAGCAGCAGGTGCACCCCCAGCGACCGGCCGATCCGGCCGATCTGGATGAACATCTCGATGAAGTCCGGCTTGGCGGTGAGCAGTTCGGAGAACTCGTCGATGATCAGCACCAGCGAGGGCAGCGGGTCCAGCGCCGCGCCGGCCGCCCGGGCCCGCTCGTACTCGTGGATGTTGGCGTAGTTGCCCGCCGAGCGCAGCAGCTCCTGGCGGCGGTGCAGTTCACCCTCGATCGCGTCGCGCATGCGGTCGACCAGGGTGAGTTCGCCCTCCAGGTTGGTGATCACCGCGGAGGTGTGCGGCATGTCCGCCATGCCGGAGAAGGTCGCGCCGCCCTTGAAGTCGGCGAGGACGAAGTTCAGGATCTCCGAGGAGTGCGTCATCGCCAGCGCCAGCACCAGGGTGCGCAGCAGCTCCGACTTGCCGGAGCCGGTCGCGCCCACGCACAGGCCGTGCGGGCCCATGCCCTCCAGCGCGGCCTCCTTGATGTCCAGGTAGACGTGCTCGCCGTTCGCGCCGACCCCGATCGGCACCCGCATCCGCTCGTGCTGGGCGCGCGGACGCCAGCTGCGCGTCACGTCGAAGGAGCCCGGGTCGCCCGAGTTCATCAGGTCGGTGAAGTCCAGGTTCGACAGCAGCGGCTCGTCGTCCCCGCCGGCCGAGAGCCGGTACGGCGCCAACTGCCGTGCCAGCGCCTCGCACTGCCACACCGAGAGCAGGTCCGGCGTGCCGGTGTACGTCGCCCCGGAGGCCGAGCGCAGCACCAGCTCCTGCGGGCTCACCGTCACCATCAGGTGCCCGCTCGGCTCGTCCAGGTCGCCCGGCACCACCTCGATGACGGTCACCCCCTGCACGCCCTCGGGGCTCGCCAGCAGCGAGTTCGGCGGCACCCCGGCGCCGTCCATCACCACCACCAGGTGCGGCTGGTCCGGCGCGGGCGCCGCGTCCCGCACGAACCGCTGGCGGCCGGCCAGCTCGTCCTGCAACAGGAACTCCAGCTCGCCCAGGTCGGTGGCGATCAGCCGGCGCGAGCCCGCGCCGTCGGCCTCCTTGCGGTGCTGGTTATGCGGGAGCCACTTGGTCCACTCCCACTCCTCCGCCGCGCCCGGCGCCGCGGCCACCGCGACCAGCAGGTCGTCCGGCGAGTGCAGGGTGGTCAGCTGGGCGATCATCGCGCGCACGTTGCCGTACACCGAGTCCGCGTCCCCGCACACCGTGACGTGGTAGAAGGCGCGCAGCGACACCGCCAGCGGCAGGTCCTGCAAGGTGCCGTGGGCCTTCAGGAAGGAGTGCATCGCGGCCGCCGACAGCGGCTCCAGCTCGTCCATCGGCGCGGTCTGCGGCGCCACCAGCGGCGTCGACAGCTGCACCGGGCCCAGGCCCACCCGGATCTGCGCGAAGTCGCCGTCCCCGGTGCGGCGCTCCCACAGCCGCCGGCCGTCCGCCACGATCGACCACAGCTGGTCCGGCGCCGGGTTCAGGAACAGCAGCGCGCCGCGCTGGCGCTCCGCCGTGCGGCGCACCTGGCGGCGCATCTGCTGCAGGTACTTGAGGTAGTCGCGCCGCTCGTCCGCCATCGCGGTCGAACCGCCCCTGCGGGCCCGCATGATCTGCGCCAGCACCATGCCGACCGTCGAGGCGACCATCAGACCGCCCATGATCTTCATCGGGGCCGCCGCGCCCGGCGCGAAGAAGAACACCGCCGAGCCGCCCATGCCGAGCATCGGAAGGATGCTCATCAGCCAGTCCTCGCCGCCCTGCCGGGGCAGTTCGGGCGGGGTCACCAGCTCCACCGGCTCGTCCGGCACCGCCGGCGGATAGGCCCTGCCCGGGCGCTTGACCGTGATCACACCCATGTGTCATCCACCCCGCGGCGTCGATCGATCACTTCGGCATCAGCCCTCACGCAACTGGACTCGTACGGCTCGTACGGCTCGTACGGGATTCACCAGGGCGAGGACGCACCACACGGCGCCGCCCCCCGTACCGCGCGCAGGGGCCGATCCTAACGGTCGCCCCCGTACCGCCCGCCAGGCCCGCGTCCGCACCCCCCGCCGGGGGCCCGGCCCGCACCGGGGCCGGGCACGAACCGAGCGGGTAGGGTAACGCCGCGCCAACTCGCGGCCCGGTCGGGCCGGTTCCACTGCCACACCGAGCGCCGCCGTGCCGCGGCACCGTCAACAAGGGGGAGCGCCCAGTGCGTCGAAGGACCGAGGTGCGGCGATGAGCAACGCCGCCGCGACCGGCTACTGCCGGGTCACCGTCGTCGCCCCGGACCGCCGGATCGACGTCGCCCTGCCCGAGGACGTCCCGCTCGCGGACGTCTACTCCGAGGTGCTGCGCCTGGCCAACCAGAGCCGGCCCGACGGCGCTCCCACCGGCTTCCACCTGGTGCGCCGCGACGGCACCGTCCTCGACAGCGGCCTGCCGCTCGCCGCCCAGCAGGTCCGCGACGGCGACCTGCTCGCGCTGCGCCCCTTCGCCGAGTCCCTCCCGCCGGCCGTCTACGACGACGTCGCCGACGCGATCGCCAGCGCCGTCGAGACCGACCGCCGGCTCTGGAGCGCCGAACTCATGCGGGCCTTCGGCCTGATCGGCGCCGCACTGCTGCTCGTCCTGCTCGGCTTCGCGCTCTGGTTCGCCGACCTGCGCCACGACATGCACGGCCTGCCCGGCGTCCTGGCCGGCGTCACCGCCGTCGTCCTCACCGCGCTGGCCGGCGTCCGCGCCCGGGTCTACCAGGACGCCCACGCCGCGCTCGCGCTCGGCCTCGGCGCCCTGCCGCACGCCATGATCGGCGGCAGCGGCGTCCTCGCCGTCGCCCACCCGTGGGACGGCCCCGGCCGGCTCCAGTTCCTGGCCGGCTGCGTCGCCGCCTTGGTGGTCGCCGTGCTGCTGGTCGGACTGCTTCCCGAGAAGGACGCGGTGTTCGTCGCCGCCGCCCTGGTCGCGGCCGCCGGGGCGCTCGCCACCTTCGCCGCCGTCCTGCTGCCGGACACCCCGGCCGGGCACATCGCCGCCGTCACCGGCATCACCGCCGTCGCGGCCGTCGGCTTCCTGCCCGGCCTCTCCGCCCGCTTCGCCCGGCTGCCCGTCGGCTTCAGCGCCCCGGGCCAGACCCGCACCCGCAGCCGCGACTACGACGAGGAGGCCGAGCGCGCCGAGGCCGTCCAGTACGAGCGGATCGCCCACCAGGCCCGCCGCGGCCACGAGGTCCTGGTCGGCCTGGTCGGCGGCTGCGCCGCGGTCGTGGTCGGCTCCTGCGCCGTCCTCGGCTTCACCGATCGGACGTTCTCCGAGCTGCTCGCGCTCGCCCTGGGCCTGGCCACGATGCTGCGCGCCCGGCTGTTCCGCTACACCGCGCAGGTCTTCAGCCTCACCATCGCCGGGCTGCTCGGCCTGGCCCTGCTGATCATCGGCCTGTCCCTGCACACCCCGCAGTTCATCCTGCGCGCCGCCAGCTCCACCGAGGTCGACCTGCGCACCGTCTGGCTGGCGGCCTCCATCGCGTTCGGCGCGGCGCTGCTCGCCGCGATCGCGCTGGTGGTGCCCCGGCTCGGCGTCTCCCCGTTCTGGGGGCGCATCCTGGACCTGGTCGACAGCCTGACCCTGATCTCCCTCGTCCCGCTGGCACTCGCCGTCCTGGACGTCTACCGGCTGGTCCGCGGCGCCACCAGCTGACCGGCCCGGCCCGCGCCGCCTGCCCCGTTCAGCCCGTCCGGCCCGCCGACCGGCCGGGTGGGCGGCACTGGTACCCTTGGCCTTCGAGCGCAGCCGTGTGTCCGCCTCCGGTGGGTCGCAGACCGCCGGCCGCGCTCCGTCACGACACCGAGTCCTCATCAGTCCTGTGTTGTCGACCAGGACCGCTCGGTACACCCTGAAGGAGTTGCAGTGGCTCTCGCCTCTGACGTCAAGAAGCAGATCTTCGCCGAGTTCGGCCAGAAGGAGGGCGACACCGGTTCCCCCGAGGTCCAGGTGGCCATGCTCTCCCGTCGCATCGCGGACCTGACCGAGCACCTCAAGACCCACAAGCACGACCACCACTCGCGTCGTGGCCTGCTGATCCTGGTCGGCCAGCGCCGCCGCCTGCTGCAGTACCTGGCCAAGAAGGACATCGAGCGCTTCCGTACGCTCGTCGACCGCCTGGGCATCCGCCGCGGTGCCGCCGGTGGCGCCCGCTAAGACCGCCGCTCGGGGCGGCTCCCCACACCGGGGAGCCGCCCCTCGCGCGTATGCCGCGGACACCCCGAGCCGCGGCGCCCGGACATAACAACTCGCGCGTACCTCCCCAGGTGGCCGAGGATTGCACCGTAGGGTTGTGGGCATGCCCGGTGATGGCGCACCAGCGCGCCACCCGGGCAGACGAACCCGAACCCCCCGCGGGCCGAAGGCTTCAAACGGAAGCCGCCCGCATCCGAGAGAGCGTCCAGACGCGGACCGCCCGTCCCGGCCCGGCAGCCGTGAGGCGCCGGTCCTCGGTAGTGGCCCCCGGAAGCCCCGCAGACCGAGCGGAGCACCCCGGAGGCTTCGATCGAAGACCGGCCCGACTGCCGTCCTCCTTGCCAGGAGGGCCAGGGCCAGCCGGCAGGCAGCGCGGGGACGCTCTCCCGGAGACGTACGAAAGAGGAGATCTTCCAGGTGGAAGAGAACGTGTTCTACGCCGAGGCCGTGATCGACAACGGTTCCTTCGGCACCCGTACCATCCGCTTCGAGACCGGCCGTCTGGCCCGTCAGGCCGCCGGCTCCGCCGTGGCCTACCTGGACGACGACACCATGGTGCTGTCGGCCACCAGCGCGTCCAAGCAGCCGAAGGAGCACTTCGACTTCTTCCCGCTGACCGTGGACGTCGAGGAGCGCATGTACGCCGCGGGCCGCATCCCCGGCTCGTTCTTCCGTCGTGAGGGCCGGCCCTCCGAGGACGCGATCCTCACCTGCCGCCTGATCGACCGCCCGCTGCGCCCGTCCTTCGTCAAGGGCCTGCGCAACGAGGTCCAGGTCGTCTGCACCGTCATGGCGCTCAACCCCGACCACCTGTACGACGTGGTGGCCATCAACGCCGCCTCCGCGTCCACCCAGCTGGCGGGCCTGCCGTTCTCCGGCCCGATCGGCGGCGTCCGCGTCGCGCTGATCAACGGCCAGTGGGTGGCCTTCCCGACCCACAGCGAGCTGGAGTCGGCCGTCTTCGACATGGTCGTCGCCGGTCGCGTCCTGCCGGACGGCGACGTCGCGATCATGATGGTCGAGGCCGAGGCCACCGACAAGACCATCAAGCTGGTCGAGGGCGGCGCCGAGGCGCCGACCGAGGACGTCGTCGCCGCCGGTCTGGACGCCGCCAAGCCGTTCATCAAGGTGCTGTGCGCCGCCCAGTCGCAGCTCGCCGCCCAGGCCGCCAAGCCGACCGGCGTGTTCCCGGTCTTCCTGGACTACCAGGACGACGTCCTCGCCGCGCTGACCGCCGCCGTCAAGGACGAGCTCGCCCAGGCCCTCACCATCCCGGGCAAGCAGGAGCGCAACAACGAGCTGGACCGCGTCAAGGCGCTGGCCGCCGAGAAGCTGCTCCCCGAGTTCGAGGGCCGCGAGAAGGAGATCAGCGCCGCCTACAACGCGCTGACCAAGAAGGTCGTCCGCGAGCGCGTCATCAAGGACAAGGTCCGCATCGACGGCCGCGGTGTCACCGACATCCGCACCCTGGCCGCCGAGGTCGAGGCCATCCCGCGCGTGCACGGCTCGGCTCTGTTCGAGCGTGGCGAGACCCAGATCCTGGGCGTCACCACCCTCAACATGCTGCGCATGGAGCAGCAGCTGGACACGCTCTCCCCGGAGACGCGTCGCCGCTACATGCACAACTACAACTTCCCGCCGTACTCGGTCGGCGAGACCGGCCGCGTGGGTGCGCCCAAGCGCCGCGAGATCGGCCACGGCGCGCTGGCGGAGCGGGCGATCATCCCCGTGCTGCCCTCGCGTGAGGACTTCCCGTACGCCATCCGCCAGGTCTCCGAGGCGCTGAGCTCCAACGGCTCCACCTCGATGGGCTCGGTCTGCGCCTCCACCATGTCGCTGCTGAACGCCGGTGTGCCGCTGAAGGCCGCCGTCGCCGGTATCGCCATGGGCCTGATCTCCCAGGAGATCGACGGTGAGACCCACTACGTCGCGCTGACCGACATCCTCGGTGCCGAGGACGCGTACGGCGACATGGACTTCAAGGTCGCCGGTACCCGCAACTTCATCACCGCCCTGCAGCTGGACACCAAGCTCAACGGCATCCCGGCGTCGGTGCTGGCCGCCGCGCTGAAGCAGGCCAAGGACGCGCGTCTGCACATCCTCGACGTGATGAACGAGGCCATCGACACGCCGGACGAGATGTCCCCGAACGCCCCGCGGATCATCACCATCAAGATCCCGGTGGACAAGATCGGTGAGGTCATCGGCCCCAAGGGCAAGATGATCAACCAGATCCAGGAGGACACCGGCGCCGAGATCACGATCGAGGACGACGGCACCATCTACATCGGTGCCGCCGACGGACCGGCCGCCGAGGCCGCCCGCACCACGATCAACCAGATCGCCAACCCGACCATGCCGGAGGTCGGCGAGCGCTACCTGGGCACCGTGGTGAAGACCACGACGTTCGGCGCGTTCGTCTCGCTCATGCCGGGCAAGGACGGCCTGCTGCACATCTCGCAGATCCGCAAGCTGGCCGGCGGCAAGCGCGTCGAGAACGTCGAGGACGTCCTCGGTGTCGGCGCCAAGGTGCAGGTCGAGATCGCCGAGATCGACCCGCGCGGCAAGCTCTCCCTCATCCCCGTCGTCGAGGGCGAGGAAGCCGGCGAGACCGCTTCCGAGTGAAGCGCCGCTAGCTGACCCTTGCGGCCCGTACGCCTCCCGGCGTGCGGGCCGCACCCTGTTGCCCCCGCGTTCGTCCAAGCGTTCCCACGCGTGTTTCCTCTGGAGGTACCCCCCGTGGCTCAGGCCCCGGCGGCGAAGCAGCGCCCCGGCTCCACCCGGACCCTGCTCAAGGGCGCCGACGGCGCCGGCACGGTGCGCCGCACCGTCCTCCCCGGCGGCCTTCGGGTCGTCACCGAGACCCTGCCGACGGTGCGCTCCGCCACCTTCGGCATCTGGGTCGGCGTCGGCTCGCGGGACGAGACCCCGCAGCTCAACGGCGCCACCCACTACCTGGAGCACCTGCTCTTCAAGGGCACCGCGCGGCGCAGCGCGCTGGACATCTCGGCTGCCCTGGACGCGGTCGGCGGTGAGATGAACGCCTTCACCGCGAAGGAGAACACCTGCTACTACGCCCGGGTCCTGGACACCGACCTGCCGCTGGCCATCGACGTGGTCTGCGACATGGTCACCGGCTCGCTGATCCGCTCCGAGGACGTCGACGCCGAGCGCGGCGTCATCCTCGAGGAGATGGCGATGGCCGAGGACGACCCGGGCGACGTGGTGCACGACCTGTTCGCCAAGGTGATCTTCGGCAGCGGCCCGCTCGGCCGCCCCATCCTGGGCACCCAGGAGACCATCAAGGTGCTCACCCGGGAGCAGATCGCCGGCTTCTACCGCCGCCGCTACCGGCCCGAGAACCTGGTCGTCTCGGCCGCCGGCAACCTCGACCACCACACGGTGGTCAAGCAGGTCGAGCAGGCCTTCGCGGAGGTGCTGGCCCGCTCCGACGCGGCCCCCGCCGAGGCCCGCCGCGGCGTCAAGGCGCTGCGCACGGCCGGCCGTGTCGAGGTGCTCAACCGCTCCACCGAGCAGGCCCACCTGGTGCTGGGCGTGCCCGGGGTGCCGCGGCACGACGAGCGCCGCTGGGCGATGGGCGTGCTCAACGCGGCCCTCGGCGGCGGGATGAGCTCCCGGCTGTTCCAGGAGGTGCGGGAGAAGCGCGGCCTGGCGTACTCGGTGTACTCGTACTCCTCGTCCTACGCGGACAGCGGCCTGTTCGGCATCTACGCCGGCTGCCAGCCCAAGCGGGTCGAGGAGGTGCTGCGGATCTGCCGCGCGGAGCTGGCCAAGGTGGTCGCCGAGGGCATCACCGAGGAGGAGCTGCGGCGCGCGATCGGCCAGATCTCCGGCTCCACCGTGCTGGGCATGGAGGACACCGGCTCGCTGATGAACCGGATCGGCAAGGCCGAGCTGAGCTACGGACACCACCTGTCGGTGGACGAGATGCTGGCGCGGATCGCGGCCGTGACCCTGGACGACGTCCACGCGGTGGCCCGTGATGTGCTGGGCGCGTACCGGCCGTCGCTGGCGCTGATCGGACCGGTCAACGACAAGCGGGCCGCCAAGCTCGCCGATCTGCTGGTGTGAGAGGACATTTCGCTATGACGCTGCGTGTCGCCGTGATCGGTGCCAACGGCCGGATCGGCTCCGAGGCGGTCAAGGCCGTCGAGGCCGCACCGGACCTCGAACTGGTGGCCACCCTGGGCCGCGGGTCCGAGCCGGCGGAGCTGACCGAGGCCGGCGTCCAGGTCGCCGTCGAACTCACCCACCCGGACTCGGTGATGGGCAACCTCGACTACTGCCTGCACCACGGCATCCACGTGGTCACCGGGACCACCGGCTGGACGGACGAGCGGCTGGCCACCGTCCGCGGCTGGCTCGACCAGGCCCCCGAGCTGGGCCTGCTGATCGCGCCGAACTTCTCCATCGGCGCGGTGCTCGGCATGAAGTTCGCGCAGACCGCGGCGAAGTACTTCGAGTCGGTCGAGGTGGTCGAGCTGCACCACGACCGCAAGGCGGACGCCCCCAGTGGCACCGCCACCCGTACCGCGCAGCTGATCGCGGCCGCCCGCGCCGAGGCCGGCCGCCCGCCGCAGCAGGACCCGACCACGCACAGCCTGCCCGGCGCCCGCGGCGCCGACGTGGACGGGGTGCCAGTGCACGCCGTCCGGCTGCGCGGGCTGCTCGCCCACCAGCAGGTGATGTTCGGCGACACCGGTGAGACGCTCACCATCCGGCACGACTCGCTGCACCACAGCAGCTTCATGCCGGGCATCCTGCTCGGTGTGCGCAAGGTCGTGGAGACGCCGGGGCTCACCCTGGGCCTCGAACACTTCCTGGACCTGTGAGCCCGGCATGACGTCCCGTACCGGATTCTTCGTCCTGTCCGGCGTGCTGCTGCTGGTCGCCCTCCTCTGCGTCGGGGAGGGTGTCCAGCTGGTCGCCACCGGCAAGCCGCTCGGCATCGGCATCGGCCTGTGCGCCTTCGTCATCCCGGTGATCGGCGTCTGGTTCCTGCGCCAGACCGTCCGGTTCGGCCGGGCCAGCGAGCAACTCGCCCGGGAGCTGGAGGCCGAGGGCGGCCTGCCGGTGGACGAGCTCCAGCGCACCACCGGCGGGCGGATCGACCGGGCCTCGGCCGATGCGGTGTTCGCCCGCCGCCAGGCCGAGGCGGAGGCCGCGCCGGCCGACTGGCGGGTCTGGTTCCGCCTCGCGGTGGCGTACGCCGACGCCGGCGACACCCCGCGCGCCCGCAAGACCATGCAGCACGCCATCAAGCTGCACAGCACCGAACCCGCAAGGAGTAACGCGTGAGCGACGAACCGACGGCCCCCAGCTTCCGCAGCGACGTCACGGTCGAGCTGGTCCGCAGCGCGGCCGCCGACTCGGACGTCATCTGGGCGGCCCGCGTCTCGACCGCGGGGGAGCAGTCCCTGGAGGCGGTCCAGCAGGACCCGGAGAAGTCCAAGGGCCTGATCAACTTCCTGATGCGGGACCGGCACGGCACCCCCTTCGAGCACAACTCGATGACCTTCTTCATCAGCGCGCCGATCTTCGTGTTCCGGGAGTTCCACCGGCACCGCAGCGGCTGGTCCTACAACGAGGAGTCCGGCCGCTACCGCGAGCTGCAGCCGGTCTTCTACGTCCCGGCGGAGGAGCGCAAGCTCGTCCAGCAGGGCCGCCCGGGCCGCTACGAGTTCGTCGACGGCACCCCCGAGCAGCACAGGACCACCACCGAGGCGATGGAGGCCGCGTACCGCGAGTCCTACGCGCGCTACCAGGAGATGCTGGCGGCCGGCGTGGCCCGCGAGGTGGCCCGCGCGGTGCTGCCGGTCGGCCTGTTCTCCTCGATGTACGCGACCTGCAACTCCCGTTCGCTGATGCACTTCCTGTCGCTGCGGACCAAGCGGGAGCACTCGGCGGTGCCGTCCTTCCCGCAGCGCGAGATCGAGATGGTCGCCGAGCAGATGGAGCAGGAGTGGGCGCGGCTCATGCCGCTCACCCATGCGGCCTTCGAGAAGCACGGCCGGGTCGCTCCCTGACCTGGGACGATAGGCATATGGGCGGAGTGTCTCGCATGTCTGGATTGCGGCTTTTCTAGCCGCTCCCTACATTCATGAACACGGATTCCGGTGCTGCCCGAACCCCCGAGCGGGCAGCACCGGAATCCCATGTCACCGCCTGTTTCCGCCGCTTCGCACGGTATGCCCCTGTCCGAACACTGGACCGGTGTGGTTACCGCCCCACCGCCTACGAGTAGCTTTGGACGCATGGCTCCGACCTCCACCCCCCAGACGCCGTTCGGCCGGGTCCTGACCGCGATGGTCACCCCGTTCACCGCCGACGGCGGACTCGACCTCGACGGCGCCCAGCGCCTCGCCACACACCTCGTGGACTCCGGCAACGACGGCCTCGTCGTCAACGGCACCACCGGTGAGTCCCCGACCACCAGTGACGCCGAGAAGGCCCAGCTCGTCCGCGCCGTGGTGGAGGCGGTCGGGGATCGCGCCCACGTGGTGGCCGGCGTCGGCACCAACGACACCCACCACAGTGCCGAGCTGGCGCGACAGGCGGAGGCCGCCGGAGCCCACGGCCTGCTGGTCGTCACGCCGTACTACAGCAAGCCCCCGCAGGAGGGCCTGTACCGGCACACCGTGCACATCGCGGACACCACCGGGCTGCCGGTCATGCTCTACGACATCCCGGGCCGCAGCGGTGTCGCGCTGAGCCACGAGACGCTGGTCCGCCTCGGCGAGCACCCGCGGATCGTCGCCAACAAGGACGCCAAGGGCGACCTCGGCGCCGCCGCCTGGGCCATCGCCCGCTCCGACCTCGCCTGGTACTCCGGCGACGACATCCTCAACCTGCCGCTGCTGTCGGTCGGAGCCGCCGGAGTGGTCAGCGTCGTCGGACACGTCGTGGCCGGCGAACTGCGTGCGATGATCGAGGCGTACCTGGCCGGCGATGTGGCCAAGGCCACGGCGATCCACCAGGGCCTGCTCCCGGTGTTCAGCGGTATGTTCCGCACGCAGGGCGTCATCCTCGCCAAGGCCGCGCTGGAGCTCCAGGGACTGCCGGCCGGCCCGCTGCGGCTGCCGCTGGTCGGCGCGACTCCCGAGGAGATCGCACGATTGACGAAGGATCTCGCCGCCGGCGGGGTACACCTGTAACAGACGAAGACGTGCGCGCCCCGGCTCGCCGGACCCTCACGGGCCCGCCGCTGGACCGGACCGACGGCGCGAGAGCACCGACCCAGTAGGAAAAACGACACTGAGTACGCACGCCATATGTCTTCAGGGGGAGGACCCCGGGCATATGGCGTGCGTCGTGAGGAGAGTCTTTTGAGCCACCCGCACCCCGAACTCGGCGCACCCCCGGCCCTGAAGGAGGGCGCCCTCCGCATCACCCCGCTCGGCGGTCTCGGCGAGATCGGCCGCAACATGACGGTCTTCGAATACGGGGGCCGCATCCTGATCGTCGACTGCGGCGTCCTCTTCCCCGAGGACGAGCAGCCCGGCGTGGACCTGATCCTCCCGGACTTCACCTACATCCGGGACCGCCTCGACAAGATCGACGGCATCGTCCTCACCCACGGGCACGAGGACCACATCGGCGCCGTCCCGTTCCTCCTGCGGGAGAACCCGGACATCCCGCTGATCGGCTCCAAGCTCACCCTCGCCCTGATCGAGGCCAAGCTCGCCGAGCACCGCATCCGGCCGTACGTGCTGGAGGTCAAGGAGGGCGAGCGCGAGCGCATCGGCCCCTTCGACTGCGAGTTCATCGCGGTCAACCACTCCATCCCGGACGCCCTGGCGGTCGCCGTCCGCACCCCCGCGGGCATGGTCGTGGCCACCGGCGACTTCAAGATGGACCAGCTGCCGCTCGACGGCCGCCTGACCGACCTGCCGACCTTCGCCAAGCTGGCCGAAGAGGGCATGGACCTGCTGCTGGTGGACTCCACCAACGCCGAGGTCCCCGGCTTCATCCCGCCCGAGCGGGACATCTCGGCCGCGCTGCGGAACGTCTTCGCGAACGCCGACAAGCGCATCATCGTCGCCTCCTTCGCCAGCCACGTGCACCGCATCCAGCAGGTGCTGGACGCCGCGCACGAGTACAAGCGCAAGGTCGCCTTCGTCGGCCGCTCGATGGTCCGCAACATGGGCATCGCCCGCGACCTCGGCTACCTGAAGGTCCCCGGCAACATGGTCGTCGACGTCAAGCAGCTCGACGACCTGCCGGACAAGGACGTCGTGCTGATCTGCACCGGCTCCCAGGGCGAGCCGATGGCGGCGCTGTCCCGGATGGCCAACCGGGACCACCAGATCCGCATCGTCGAGGGCGACACCGTCGTCCTGGCCTCGTCGCTCATCCCGGGCAACGAGAACGCCGTCTACCGGGTGATCAACGGCCTCACCCGCTGGGGCGCCAAGGTCGTGCACAAGGGCAACGCCAAGGTGCACGTCTCCGGCCACGCCTCGGCCGGTGAGCTGCTGTACTTCTTCAACATCTGCAAGCCGCGCAACCTGATGCCGGTCCACGGCGAGTGGCGCCACCTGCGGGCCGCCGCCGACCTGGGCATCGCCACCGGCATTCCGCGCAACCGCGTGGTCATCGCCGAGGACGGCGTCTGCGTCGACCTGGAGAAGGGCGTCGCCCGGATCGTCGGCAAGGTGCAGGCCGGGTACGTCTACGTGGACGGCGCCTCGGTCGGCGACATCACCGAGGCCTCGCTCAAGGACCGCAGGATCCTCGGCGAGGAGGGCTTCATCTCGGTCTTCGTCGCGGTCGACTCGACCAACGGCAAGATCGTGGGCGGCCCGACCTTCCAGGCCCGTGGCTCCGGCATCGACGACAACGCGTTCGTGCCGGTCGCCGCCAAGCTCCAGGAGGCCCTGGACCGCTCGGCGAGCGACGGCGTGCTGGATCCCCGCCAGGTCCAGCAGCTGGTCCGCCGGACCGTCGGCAAGTGGGTGGCGGACAACTACCGCCGCCGGCCGATGATCCTGCCGGTCGTCGTCGAGGTCTGAGCCTCCGGCGGCTGGTTTGACGTGGGGCAGCCCGGTGCGTAATGTTCTCCGGGTTGCCCCACGGGACGGCCCCGCAGGAAGTTTCTCGAATGCGAATTCGAGAATGACCGCGGAAAACGGCCCGAGAAACTCTGATAGAGTTCGGGAGTGCCGAAAGGCGAAAGCCACTCAGGTAAATGAAACTCCGGAAAACGGAGCGGAAAACATCTGATAAGCTTGAAACACGAAAGAACGAATCGCCCGGAGGGCCCGCTGGAAGGCGGTCCGAAGGAAGTGTCCGTTCCTTGAGAACTCAACAGCGTGCCAAAAGTCAACGCCAGATATGTTGACAT
>NZ_JBHWIR010000083.1:0-9904 GCF_042731835.1 Kitasatospora sp. NPDC059817
GGGAGGGGGAGGGGGCTAGCCGGCGTTGGGGGCGCGGCGCGGCCGCGTGCCGCGGGGGGGCCGCGTGAGGTGCCCGGCGGGGGGGCGGGGGGGGGGTGGCGACCGGGGGGGGCCCGATGTCGGGGCCGTCCCCCCCCCGTGCAGGCGCACCCGGCGGGGGCGAACGGAGGGGGGCGAACGGCGCCGGGGCGTCAGGCGGCGCGGGCGGCGGCCTTCAGCCAGTTGGCGAACTCGCAGGCGAAGTGCCACTGGTGGCCGGTGCCGAGGAGGGCGGGGGCGGCCTCGGGGAACTGGACGGTGAGGCGGATCCGCAGGCCGTCCGGGGTGTCGGCGAACTCGTGCATCACCCGCAGCACCTCGGTGCCGTCGGCGAGGGTGCCGGTGCCGCCGATGCGGACCGGGAAGGCCTGGTGGCCGGGCCCGGCGATCGGGACGTCGTCGTGGAAGCGCAGGAAGAAGCGGGCCGGGCCGGTGCCGAGGGTCTCGATGATCTCGACCCGTTCGCCGGTGGAGTCGGCCAGGTAGTGCTCGGGGTTGGCGGCGAGCAGGGCGTCCCGGTCGGGGGCGTGCAGGCGGCCCTGCCACCAGGTGAGGAAGCGGTCGGCGTCGATGCCGGTGGCGGTGAGCTCGGTGACGGCGGTGCTCCACCGGCCGCCGGAGGCGTGGGTCCAGGCGGCCAGGGCGGTGTCGGCGGCGGTGGTGTCGGGGGTGAGCAGTTCGCGCGTCCGGTCGTCGCCGAGGCGCTGCTTGAGCAGGCGCAGGGCGGTGCGGGCGCGGTCGAGCTCCCAGGCGAGGACGGCCTCGCGCGGGTGGCTGGTGCCGTCGATGTCGGTGTGGACGGTGAGCGCGGTGGTGGTCACGGCGTCACTCCTCGGCTCCTCAACGATGCGGAGAGATTTTCTCCGCTTCACTGGACGCTAGCATAGGGGGAGAGAATTTCTCCGGTTAGGGAGTTGCCGATGAGGGCCGACGCGGAACGCAGCCGGCGCAGGATCCTGGACGCCGCCTGCGAGGTGTTCCTGGAACGGGGCCCGGACGCCCCGCTGGACGCCGTGGTCCGGCGGGCCGGGGTCGGCCCGGCCACCCTCTACCGGCGCTTCCCCGACCGGGAGGCCCTGGTCCGCGCCCTGGTCACCGACCTGCTGGCCCGGCTCGCCGAGGCCGCCGCACAGGCCCGCCGCGACGAGACCGACCCGTACCGGGCGCTGCGCCGCTTCGTGCACGCCGCCGCCGACCTGCGGATGGGCGCGGCGATCGTGGTGCTGCTGGAGCGGCTGGTGGTGGACGAGGACCTGGTCGCCGTCCGCCGCGACGCCGTCACCGCCGTCGAGGCACTGCTGCGCGCCGCCCAGGACGCCGGGCGGCTGCGGGCCGACGTGGGGATGGGCGACCTGGTGCTGCTCTGCGTCCGGGTGTCCCGCCCGCTGCCGGGCGCGCTGGCCGCGCTCGACGCGGACGGCTCGCTGGTCCACCGGCACCTCGACCTCGCGCTCGCCGGGCTGGCCGCCGATCCGGACGGCCCGACCGGCCGGCCGCTCGGCTTCGACGAGGTGATCTCCGCCGCCGGCCGCCCCGGCGAGCCCCACCCCGGCGAGCCCCACCCGGGCGGGATCGTCCCGGTCGGGGTGGCCCCGGATCAGGCGGTCCTGGATCAGGTGGCCCTGGATCAGACGGCCTCGGACGAGGTGGCAGAGTGAACGCCATGAACGCCATGAACGCCATGGACGACGAGGTGCTGCGGGCGTGGCGGGCGGCGGAGCGGGAGCCGGGGGCCGTCCTGCTGGACGGGTTCCACCCGCTGAAGCACGCGCTGCGCTTCGGCGGGGACGTCCGGCGGGTGCTGACCGCCGACCGGGCGGCGCTGCTGGCCCTGGCCGGGGAACTGGCGCCGGACGTCGCCCCGGCACTGGACGCGCTGGCGGTGGAGTTGCCCGAGGACCGGCTGCGGACGCTGGCACCCCGGCTGCACCCGACCGGGGTGGTCGCCCTGGCCGCGCGGCCGTCCGTCGGGGCGAACCTGGCGGCCCTGGCCCGGCGCCCGCGCCCGGCCCCGGTGGTGCTGTTGGAGAACCCGCGCAACCTGGGCAACGTCGGGGCGGTGATCCGGCTGGCGGCCGGCTTCGGCGCCACCGGCGTGGTGACCACCGGCGATCTGGACCCCTGGCACCCGACCGTGCTGCGCGGCAGCGCGGGCCTGCACTTCGCCACCGCGGTGGAGCGGCTGGTCCTGCCGGAGCTGCCCGCCGGGCCGCTGTACGTGCTGGACCCGGAGGGCGCGGACATCCGGACGCTGCCGTTCCCGGACGACGCGCTGCTCGCCTTCGGCACCGAGCGGCACGGGGTCTCGGCGGAGCTCAAGGCGCGGGCGGACCACCTGGTCTCGGTGCCGATGCAGCCGGGGGTGTCCAGCTTCAACCTGGCCACCAGTGTGGCGATGGGCCTCTTCCACTGGATGTCGTCGAAGCCGCGGGGGTGAGGCGTGGCGCCCGCCGGGCGGGCACCACGCCGTTCACGGGCTAGGCGAAGAGCCGGCGCCAGGTGTCCGGGCCGGGGTAGCCGTCGGCTTCGGCACCGCGCCAGCCCTGGGCCTGCTGGAAGGCCTGGACGGCCCGCCGGTCGCTCTCGCTCCAGCGCGGGCCGGGGCCGACGCCGTACGAGCCGCCGAAGCCCTTGCGGACCAGCTGCTCGCCCAGCAGGCGGACCTGGTCGTTGTTCTGACCCGGGCCGAAGTACTGCCGGCCGGGGAAGGCGGGCGCCCCGGTGCCGGGCTGGACCGGCGGCGGCAGCGGGGTGGTGCCGGCGCCGATGGCGCGGCCCTTGCCGTTGACCAGGTAGTCCCAGGTGTCCTTGCCGGGGATGCCGTCGGCCTCGGCGCCGCGCCAGCCCTGGGCCTCCTGGAAGGCCTGGGTGGCCCGCCGGTCGGCCTCGCCCCAGCGCGGGTCGGGCCCCTCGGAGTAGAACCGGGCGCCACCGCGCTGCACCAGCAGCCGGCCGAGCTCGGTGACGTACGCGTTGTTCGCGCCGGGGCCGAACTTGTCCGCGCCCGGGAAGGCGGTGGCCGGGGCGCCGTCGTTGCTGCCGCCGGACAGGCCGGTGTAGCGGTACGGGACGTAGGCGCCGGAGTTGTTCCAGTAGGCGTACGGGGTGTCGCGCTTCTTGGTGCCGGGGGAGGTCTGCTCGTAGGCGAGGTAGCGGGTGAGGGAGGAGTCCGTCCAGCCGCCGAAGATCGTCACGTGCGACCCGGACTGCGGGCTGGCCGGGTTGTTGTAGATCAGCACGTCGCCGGGCTGGAGGTCGGCCTTGCCGATCCGCTCGGCGAAGTTCGGCAGGGTCCAGGTGGTCTGGCTGCTGCCGAGGCCCCAGGCCATCGAAACGAAGCCGGAGCAGTCCTGGCGGTAGCCGTCCGACCAGTAGCTGCCCATGCCGTACGGCACCTGCTGGTCGACCCAGCCCTGGGCGCGCTGGATGATCTGCGCCCGGGTGGGCGGCTGGGTGGCGGCGCGCGGGGCGGCGAAGGCGCGGGCGCCGGGCGCTTGTCCGTAGAGGCCGCTGACCTCGCCCTGCGGGGTCTGCGGGGGCTGGGCGGTGCTGCTGCCGCCCGGGGTGGGGCCGGGGGTGGGGGCGGCGGTGGCGTGTCCGGCGGCGGCCGTCCCGCCGCCCACCGCGGTGCCGACGGCGGCCATCAGCACGGCGGCCCGGCGGCGGATGCTGCGGGCCGCGGCGTGCCCGCCCTCGTGGACCGGTGCGGCGTGCCGCCGGGCGCGGCGGCGGGCGCTGCAGCCCCCGCATATGCAGTCCTCGTCCGGTTCGACCTCGTCGAACTCCAGCAGCGGGGACAGGTGGTCGGTACGGGTCATGCTCCGCCTCTTTCCTGCGGTCTTCCTGGTCGACGCCTGACGGCGTGACAGGACTGGCCTTCCCGGGCCGGCCCCGCGTGTTATCGGGACCAAAGTCCCAAAGCGGGCGGAAGGTGGCACGGCGGATTGCGCCGGACGGGTGACAACCGTTCGGCGGCCCGGGCGTGGCGGGGGCGAGGAGGAGACGGTAGTGCCGGTGCGGGGCCTGGCGGCCGGTCAGGCGTGGCGGGGGTGCGCGGGCCGGTTCGAGGCCGGCGGGGGCGGCTGGATGTCAGGGATGACTGGACGCCGGGGGGCGGCTACTGCCACTCCCAGCGGATGCCGATGTGCCCGGGCTGCTGGTCCGGGGCGAGCACGTGGGCACTCGCGGAGGCGCCGATCCAGAGCTGCTCGCGGCGGTGGTCGACGTCCGCGCCCGGCTCGCGGTCGTAGCGCTCGCAGTGTGCGGGGACGGCCGCCGGGTCGAAGTGCACCTGGAGCACGTACTCGCGCACCGGGGTGGCGAAGCGGCGGCTGTACTCCAGCGTCGGGCCGCCCGGCGGGATCTCCACCTCGTACTCGAAGACCGTGCTGTCGCCGAGCGCCAGCGGGCGGTCCAGCATCAGCTCGCCGACGGTCAGGCCGGCCTCCGGGCGGCGCCGGACCCGGCCCAGCCGGCCGTGCCGCACCGAGGTGATCTCCGGGCAGCCGGTCGCCTCCTCGTCGGCCTTGTGCACGACCAGGCAGCGGCCCACGCCGCCGACGGTGGCGCGCACCACCTGGCGCATCCGCAGCAGGTTGCCGCGCCGCTCGGCGTCCACGTAGTACGAGTCGTGGATGCTCAGCCGCTCCAGTTCGCCCTGCGGCGGGGCGTCCAGCTCGGCGAAGATGTCCGCGATCTGCCGTTCGCCCGGCCAGACGTCCTCCAGGCCGAGGTGGCAGGTGTTCGCGACGGCGGCCCAGCGGCCGCGCGGGCGGGGCGGGCCGAGCAGTGAGGTGAGCGCGCTGTGCGGCAGTCCGAGCAGTTCCTCCAGCAGGTGGACGGCCCTCAGCGAGCTGGCCCGTTCGGGCTGGCTGCGCCCGCGCCGCCAGTAACTCAGCGTCGTGACACTGACTCTGACGCCACGTTGGGTGAGGGCGGCTCTGATCCTGTCCAGGCTGAGGCCGCTGGCCTCGATGGCCAGGTGCAGGGTGTCCGCGAAGCCGCCGGGGGCGGTGGCCCGCCCGGCGTGCGCGGGTGCCGGAGGCGGTGCGGGTACGGACGGGCCGGGGCGCTCCGGGCGCAGTCCGACCAGCCGGAGTCGCGCGGAGTCCTGAGGCTGCTGTGCGGCCATGCGGTGACCCTCCCCGCCAGGTGAGTTCGGAGGGGCCTGGCCGGCGCCGAGGCTCGCCGCCGACGGCTTCACCGAGCTTTGGGGAACCCTATGCACGGTCGAGAGGCTACGTCATCAGTCGTGCGTATGACAGGGGTCACGGCAGGTGAACCGAAGGGTTAGTGATCTTGAAACAGTTCGGAAACACACGCCCTCGCCGTTCGCCCGCGCCGTCCGCCGGGACGGGCGGACGCACACCGCCGGGGCGGGCCCTGTCGGCGCCGCCCCGGCGGGGGTCAGGTGGTGCTACCCGCTGGTGGTCAGTTGACGTTCAGCGCGACGTCGTCGATCACGAAGCTGGTCTGGTTGGAGCCGTCCTCGGTGCCGGTGAACTTGATGGTCACGCTCTTGCCGGCGAAGGAGGAGAGGTCCAGGGTGCGCTTCACGTAGCCGGCGGCGGCGTTGACGTTGGAGTACGTCGCCAGCGTGGTGCCGTTGGCCTGGACGGTCAGCTTGTCGTACGCGGTGGTGCCGGTCTCCGCGGTGTCGATGTGCAGCCAGAAGGTGAGGCTGGCGGACTTGCAGCCGGCCGGCACCGAGACGGTCTGCGACAGGGTGTCGGTGTGGGCGCTGCCGTAGCCGTCCAGCCAGGCCTTCCAGCTGCCCGAGTGGGCCGCCTGCGAGGAGCTGTTGTCGACCACGCCGCTGGAGGTGGTCCACGGGGCGGCGGTGCCGGTCTCGAAGCCGCCGTTGCCGATCAGCTGGGCCGCGGTGCAGCCGCCGGGCGGGGTGGTGGAGCCGCCGCCGAGCAGGGCGGTGGTCAGGCCGTCGGCGATCGGGGTGCCCCAGCCGGTGACCTGGTCGTAGCCCGTACCGGCCGGGAAGTCCTGGTTGGAGCCGCTGGTCACGTCGTGGAAGGCGCCCGAGTAGTTGCTGCTGTTCGCGACCGCGTACAGCTTCGGGCTCGCCTCGCCCAGCACCGGCTGGCCGGCCGCCTTGGCCTTCTGGTTGAACTGGGCCGCGTAGCCGGCCCACAGCGGCGCCGCCGCGCTGGTGCCGCCGTAGACCTGCCAGGAGCCGGCCGTGTAGATCGCGAAGCCGCTCGCCGGGTCGGCGTTGGAGGAGACGTCCGGGACGGTGCGCATGGTGCCGCTGCCGGTGCCGGTGCCGGTCTGCCAGGTCGGCTTGCCGAACACGGTGGAGACGCCGCCGCCGGCGCTGCTCCAGGCGCTCTCCGAGGAGTACGAGGTGCCGGACACCTGGAGGTTGGTGCCGCCGACGCCGGTCTGGTGCGGGCTGGACGCCGGGAAGTCGACCGCCTTGACCGACGAGCCGCTGGTGGAGCGGGTGCAGTCGCGGGAGCCGTCGTCACCGGAGGCGGAGAAGATCGAGATGCCCTGGGCGGCGGCCTGCTTGAAGGCGTTGTCCACGGCCGTCATCGAGGCGGCGGTGGTGTCCGGCTCGCAGGAGCCCCACGAGATCGAGATGACCGAGACCTGGTTGTCGGCCACGATCTTGTTGGCCATGTCGATCTCGCCCTGGTCGCTGTTGGGCGCCTCGTAGACCAGCTGGGTCGCCTTCGGCGCCGCACCGCGGACGATCTCGCTGTCCAGCTCGACCTCGCCCTGGCCCTGGCCGGGGGCGGAGTCGTAGTTGGCGCCGTCCACCGAGACCGTGGAGACGGCCGGGCCGGACAGGCCGTACTGCGAGTCGTAGGTGGTCAGGTTGGAGGACGAGTAGCCG
This sequence comes from Kitasatospora sp. NPDC059817, assembly GCF_042731835.1. NCBI lineage: Bacteria > Bacillati > Actinomycetota > Actinomycetes > Kitasatosporales > Streptomycetaceae > Kitasatospora > Kitasatospora sp. NPDC059817. The sequence goes on from NZ_JBHWIR010000083.1 coordinate 6,893, forward strand.
TCGAACTCCCAGAGGGCGACCGTCGTGCCGGTGCCGTCGGCGCCGGTCTTGTTCAGGTTGTAGGCGCCGTCGTACTGCGACGGGCCGAAGCCGCTCGGGGTCGAGGAGGCGGTGTGCGGGGTGACCGAGTTCGGCTTGGCCAGGCGGTTCTTGCGGACCGCGTGGTTGTCCAGGCCGCTCACGCCCTGGACCACGTCGGCCAGGTCGGCCGGGACGGAGGCGGCGGCGTCGTTGGCGAAGAAGGCGCGCTGCAGCTGCGGGTCGACGTAGGAGCTCTCGTGGGTGCCGAAGGCCTGCGAGATCTGCGCGTTGGTGCCGTGGGCGCTGACCACCTGGCGGTTGGCGCTCACCTCGGTGACGGTCAGGCCCTGGGCGGCCAGGTAGGTCTTGACCTGGTCGACGGCGGCCTGGGTCGGCCCGAACCGGGCGGTGAACTGCTCCGGCGTCAGGTACTTGCCGAACTCGGGGGTGCCGGGGGTGGCGACCGCGGTGAGGAAGTGCTCCAGGGCGGCGGTGTCACGCAGCTTCAGGCTGACGGCCACCGAGATCTGCTGCTCGGCCGGGACGTCGCCCTTCTTCTCCGAGTGGGCCACCGCCGGGTTGACGGTGTTCGGGAGCGCGACACGGGGAGCGGGGGCGGCCTGCGCGGTGGAGACACCGAGCGAGACGGCGGTCAGCGGCAGCACGGCTATCGCCGCGGCGAGGGCAAGGGAGCGGGGGCGCAACGGATCCTCCTCTGGCCGGCTGTGGGGGCCGGCAAGGGGCCAGAGCGTTCCGGAGTCGAAAACGCTGGCTAGAACATGACAGAACCAGTGCGCAAAGTGGCTCATGGTCAAGCAATTCGTTGCTAAAAAACAGTCAACTGTGGACACCCGGAATGCGGGGATTCCATACAGTGAATGGCCCGGATTCCGGAACCGGTCCCTACCGGTGGGGGGCGGAAGGGACGGACGTGGAATCGGGTGGGGCCGGGCGGGAAGCACGGCTGGCGTGGGCCGAATGACGACGCGCGGAAATCGGGCGCGGGCGGCGCGGAACTATGTGAAAGGCGCGGCCCGGAAGCTGCTCTGACGTCGGGCCGGGAGGGGCCGACGGAGGGGGCCGGGAGGGTCTGACGGAGGGCCTGGAAGCCCTGACGGCGGGCCGGGCGGGGGGGGGGGGGGGGGTGGGGTGGGGGGGGAGCGGGGGGGGGGGTGGGTGGGGGGGGGGGGTGGGGGTGGTGGGGGGGGGGGGGGAGGGCGGGGGCGCGGCGCGCGGGGGGGGGGGGGGGGGGGGGGGGGCGGCCCCCCCCCCCCCCCCCCCGGCGGGGGTCAGGGGGTGCCGAGCCAGGCGGTGAGGGCGGTGCGGAGCTCGCCCTGGCCGGGGTCGACGGCGCCCCAGGCGGCGTAGCCGTCCGGGCGGATCAGCAGGACGGTGTCGCGCAGCTTGCCGTGCGGGTCGGCCGGGGCGGCGGTGACCATGCGGTCCGCCCAGGGCTCGGCGGCGGCCAGCTCGTCGTTGCTGACCAGGACGAACTTCCCCGCGCGCAGCGCCTCGTAGAGCCGCTCGGGGGCGGCCGGGGCGCCCTCGACGGGCTTGCGCAGCGCCGTCAGCCGCAGGTCCGGGACGCGCTTGCCGACCTGCGGGTGGGCGTCCTTCGGGGCCGGGTAGGAGATGTCGATGCCGGAGACCATCCGGGCGCCGCGCTCGGTGACCAGGTCGAGGTGGCCGCCGAGCGTGGTGAGCGCCCCGCGCAGTGCGCGGGTGGGGGCGGACTCGGCGAGGGCGAGCCGGATCAGCGCGCCGGAGGTGCGCAGCACCGTCCGGCCGACCGGGTGCCGTTCGCTCTGGTAGGTGTCGAGCAGGGCGTCGGTGGCGCGGCCCTGGAGGGCGGCGGCGAGCTTCCAGGACAGGTTGGCGGCGTCCTGGAGGCCGGTGTTCATGCCCTGGCCGCCGGCCGGGGAGTGGCAGTGCGCGGCGTCGCCGGCCAGGAAGACCCGGCCGGAGCGGTAGTTGGGGGCCTGGCGCTCGTCGCTGTGGAAGGTGGAGCTCCAGCGGACGTCGTGCAGGCCGTAGTCCTCGCCGAGGGTGGTCCGGGCGATGGCGGCGAGGCGCTCCGGCGAGGGGGTGGTGCCGTCCGGTTGCCGCTCCTTGCGGTCCCAGGCGATCAGCCGGTACCAGCCGTCGCCGAAGGGGGCGAGGAAGGAGAAGCCGGTCTCGTTGGCGCCGACGGTGATGGTGTCGGCGGGCTCGCGCTCCAGCCGGACGTCGGCGAGCATCACGGAGTCGACCACGGATTCGCCGGGGAACGGGATGCCGAGCAGGTCGCGCACGGTGGAGCGGACGCCGTCGGTGCCGACCGCGTACCGGGCGGTGAAGGTGTTCCCGTCGCGGGTCTCCAGGGTGACGCCCTCGGCGTCCTGGCGCAGGGCGGTGACCTCGGCGCCGCGCAGGATGGTCGCGCCGGCCTGCTCGGCGCGCTCCTGGAGCAGCCGTTCGACGTGGTACTGCGGCGTGATCAGGACGAACGGGAAGCGGGTGGGCAGCGAGCTCAGGTCGATGCCGAAGCGGTCGAACATCCTCAGGCCGGTGACCGGGCGGCCGGTGGCGATGAGGTCGTCGGCGAGGCCGCGGGCGTCCAGGAGCTCCAGGCTGCGGGCGTGCACGGCGAAGGCCCGGGTCAGGTTGGACTCGGCGCCGCGCTTCTCCAGGACGGTGACGCCGACCCCGGCCGCGGCGAGATCGCCGGCCAGTAGCAGTCCGGTCGGTCCGGCACCGACGATCAGGATGTCGGTGGCGGTCGTCGGCTTCGCGGTCATGTGTCAGCTCCCGGTGTTCGGAGGGCGGTTGGACGCCGTGTCCGGCGTTCTCCCAGACTCCATCATCCAGGGCCCGCGGGGAGCTGTGAACCGCCCGGGGGCCGGCGGGGGGGGGGGGGGGGGGGGCGCGGGCGGGGGGGGCGGGGGGGGGGGGGGCGGCGGGCGGCGGGCGGGCGCCCCGCGGCGCGCGGCCCCCGCGGAAGACACAAAAACA
>NZ_JBHWIR010000083.1:9914-32075 GCF_042731835.1 Kitasatospora sp. NPDC059817
GGGGGGGGCGTAGGGCTCCTCGGATAGGGCGCCGCCCCGGTGGGGGGGTGGGGGGTGGCCCGGGTGGCCGGGCGCACCCCCACACTCAACCAGGCCGGGCCGGGGGGGCGCGGCCCCCCGCGGGCCCCCGGCGGTGGGTGACCGCCGGGGCCCGGAGCGGATCGGACGGGGCCGGGACGGCGCTCAGCCGTGCCGGCGGACCTCCACGGTACGGAACCGGTTGGCGACGAACGCGCCGTCGCAGTAGGCCGAGTTGGCGGCCGGGTTGGCACCGGTGCCGTGCAGGTCGGAGAAGGCGGCGGTCTGGTTGGGGTAGACGCCGCCGGTCAGGTTGAGCGAGAGCGAGACGCCGGCGTCGAGCGCGGCCGCCACCAGCAGGCCCTCCACCTCGGGCGAGGTGGTGTAGCCGGAGGCGGTCATGGCGCCCTTGTCGCGGACCGTGGTGCGCAGCAGTTCGACGGCGGCGGGGGTGGACTCGACGGCGACGGCGAAGGAGACCGGGCCGAAGCACTCGGTGCGGAAGACCGCGCGGTCGTCCGGCTTGTCGGCGTCCAGCTTGACCAGCGCGGGGGTGCGGACGGTCGCGCCGGGGAAGTCCGGCGAGGTCACCGCGCGCGGGGCGAGGGCGAGCTCGCCGTACTCGCCGCCGGCCGCGGCGGCCGAGCGCTGCAGCACGCCCGGGTTGACCACGGCGCCGAGGATGGCGGCGGCGCGGGCGTCGTCGGAGAGCAGGCCGTCGATGGCGGCGGCGAGGTCGGCGACGACCTGGTCGTAGGACTTGTCGCCCTGGTCGGTGGCGATGCCGCCGCGCGGGATCAGCAGGTTCTGCGGGGTGGTGCACATCTGGCCGCTGTAGAGCGAGAGGGCGAAGGCCAGGTTGCCGAGCATGCCCTTGTAGTCGTCGGTGGAGTCGATGACGACCGCGTTGACGCCGGCCTTCTCGGTGTACACCTCGGCCTGCTTGGCGTGCTCCTCCAGCCAGTCGCCGAAGGCGGTGGAGCCGGTGTAGTCGATCAGCCGGATCTCGGGGCGGACGGCGAGGGTCTGGGCGACGGTGCCGCCCTCGTGCTCGACGGCCAGGCAGACCAGGTTGGGGTCGTAGCCGGCCTCGGCGAGCACCTCGCGGGCGGTCCGGACGGTCAGCGCGAGTGGCAGCACGGCGCGCGGGTGCGGCTTGACCAGCACCGGGTTGCCGGTGGCCAACGAGGCGAACAGGCCGGGGTAGCCGTTCCAGGTGGGGAAGGTGTTGCAGCCGACCAGCAGCGCGAGGCCGCGCGGGACGACGGTGAACTCCTTGGTCATCACCAGCGGTTCGCGCTTGCCCTGGGGCTTGGTCCAGCCGGCCCGGCGGGGCAGCCGGGTCTGCTCGGCGTAGGCGTAGGTGACCGCCTCCAGGCCGCGGTCCTGGGCGTGCGGGCCGCCGGCCTGGAAGGCCATGCCGTAGGCCTGGCCGGTGGTGTGCATGACGGCCTGGCCGAACTCGTGGGAGCGGGCGTTGATCCGGTGCAGGATCTCCAGGCAGACGGCGGCGCGCTCCAGCGGGGTGGCGGCGGCCCAGTCGGGCCGGGCGGCGCTCAGCGCGGCGATCAGCGCGTCCGGCTCGGCGTGCGGGTAGCCGATGCCCAGCTCGATGCCGTACGGGGAGGCTTCGCCGCCGACCAGGTCGCCGTCGGCGGGGTGGCCGTCGAGGGTGAACGGCTTGCCGAGCAGGGCGTCGAAGGCGGCCTTGCCGTCCGCCGGGCCGCTCTCGCCGTACGCCTTCGGGAACTCGGGGTAGGGCGACCAGTAGTCGCGCTTGGCGGCGGCGTCGAGGGCGGCGTCCAGGGTGGCCTGGTGGCGCTCGACCAGTTCGCCGACGAGGGGGTGGGTGACCGCTGCGGACATCTGTGCGCTCCTCAGGAGGGAGGACGGGACACGTCACAGGGTAACCGAACGATCGGTCGGCTCAAGAGGGTGCAGGGGACGGAATCCGGGAAAACGCACGGGGGTGGTGTCCGGGAAACGCGCGGGGGCGGTGTCCGGGAAACGCGCGGGGGCGCGTCCGTGGTGGACGCGCCCCCGTGGGCCGGTGCCGGGCAGGGCCTACGGCACGCCCAGCTCGAAGATGACGTACCCCGCGTACCAGCCGGAGGCGACCGCGCCGAACCCCAGCACCGCGGCCAGCACCGGCCAGCTGAGCTTGCGCATCGCCACCGCGAGCGCGATCAGCAGCGGGAACGCCGGCAGCAGGTAGCGCGAGACGTTGCCGAAGATGCCGAGGCTCCCCAGCACCGAGACGATCGTGGCCAGCGTGTAGGCGGTGAGCACCAGCGGCGGGCGCAGCCGGATCAGCAGCACGATCAGCACGGGCAGGGTGAGCACGATCAGGGTGGCGAAGAGGTCCGGCACCGGGAACGCGAACGGGTAGTCGTTGCGGCCCAGCAGTACGCCGCGGATCGCGTGCCAGGTGCCCTGGCCCCAGTCGAAGTAGTGCAGCCAGGCGTCGTGCTGGAGCCGGAAGTAGCCGCCCCACTCGCCCATCCGCCAGCCCACCCAGGCCACGTAGCCGAGCAGGCCGACCGGGGCCAGCAGCATCGCGGTCAGCGGGCGCAGGACGCCGCTCTCGCGCCGGTACAGCTCCACCAGCGCGGCCAGGCCGACCGCGCCTATCAGCGCCGCGGCGGTCGGCCGGTTGAGCCCGGTGACCAGGGTGATCACCCCGGCGGCGACCCACTGCTTGGTCATCACGCAGTAGCAGGCCCAGGCGGCCAGCGCGACGAAGGTGGAGTCCGAGTAGACCGCCCACTCGGCGCCCGAGCCCGGGGCGATCGCCCAGATCCCGGCCGCGATCACGCCCGCCCTGGGGCCGGCCATCCGGTCCACCACGGCGTAGATCCCGGCGGCGGCGAACAGCGAGGCCACCACCGACACCAGCATCCCGGCGCCGTACAGGCCGAGGCCGGTGACGTCCGAGGTCATCCGCATCAGGCCCGGGTAGAGCGGGAAGAACGCGGCGGAGTTCTGCTCGACGGAGAAGCCGACCGGGCCGTTGGGGATCGTGACCAGCGCCGGGTGGTAGCCGAACTGGGCCACCTGCTGGTACCACCAGCCGTCCCAGGTGGCCAGCACGTCCCAGGGGTTGGCGCCGCCGCCGAACCGGGCCGGCTTCTTGAGGTAGTCGCCGGAGAAGGAGAGCAGCTTCATGAAGACGGTGAAGCCGATCAGCTTCAGCACCGCGTAGCACCACACCGCCGGCCCGAACCGGACCACCAGGGCGCGGGCGCCTTCCCGCCAGCCGCTGCCGGGCACGCCCCCCGGATCATCGCTGCGCTGCTCGGGCACGTCGGAGGCGACGGCCGGTATTGCGTTCATTCGGACTGGACCCCACCCTGCTGGACGTGGACGATCGTCCGCCGAGTCTAGGGCCTGCGCATCGGGGCCTGGTGTGGACCAACCGACCCGATCGCGTACGGCGCGGGGCGGCCGGGGATACTCGGAGGATGGCCGATCACAGCACGCGTACCGCCTACACCGTGGAGTCACTGCTCGCGGTGACCGTCGACGTGTTCAACGAGCGCGGCTACGACGGCACCTCGATGGAGGACCTGTCCCGGGCGGCCGGGATCTCCAAGTCGTCCATCTACCACCACGTCCGCGGCAAGGAGGAGCTGCTGCGGCTGGCCGTCGGGCGGGCGCTGGACGGGCTGTTCGCGATCCTGGCCGAGCCGGCGGCGGTGCGGGGCCCGGCGGTGGAGCGGTTGGAGCACGTGGTGCGCCGCACCGCCGAGGTGCTGCTCGCGGAACTGCCGTACGTGACACTGCTGCTGCGGGTGCGCGGGAACACGGTGACCGAGCAGTGGGCGCTGGAGCGGCGCCGGGAGTTCGACCACCAGGTCGCCGAGCTGCTGCGGGCGGCGGTCGCGGACGGTGCGCTGCGCGCGGACGTCGAGCCGCGGTTGGCCACCCGGCTGCTGTTCGGGATGATCAACTCGATCGTGGAGTGGTACCGGCCGGGCCTCAAGGGCACCGACGGCGTCGCGGACGCGGTCGTCCACCTGGCCTTCGACGGGCTGCGCGCGCGGTAGCCGCCACCGGCCGGCCGGTGGCCCGGCCGTCAGTCCGGGGGGACCTGGTCGGTCTCCTCGAAGATCAGCATGGTCCGGGTGCCGAGCACCTGGGGGATGGACTGGATGCTGCCCAGCACCAGCTCCCGCAGCGCGTGGTTGTCCGCGGTGTGCACCAGCAGCAGGACGTCGAAGTCTCCGCCGACCAGGGCGATGTGGGCGACCCCGGGGAGCTCCAGCAGCTGCCCCCGGACCGTGCGCCAGGAGTTCTGGACGATCTTCAGGGTGATGTACGCGGACGCGCCCTGACCTGCCCGTTCGTGGTCGACGCGGGCGGTGAAGCCGCGAATGATGCCGTCCCCGACCATCCTGGAGATCCGGGCGTAGGCGTTCGCCCGGGACACGTGCACCCGCTCGGCCACCGAGCGGATCGAGGCGCGGCCGTCCTGCTGCAGCAGCCGCAGGATCGAACGGTCGACCCGGTCGAGTCTGGACATCTGTTCAGCCGACATGACCCCCCACCCTCGCCGATTGGACACACTGCCACCAGTCGACCGCCGCTCAGGCCGAATGTCCACCACCTTGTCACGCTTCTGGTCAAGATGAACAGACGACCGAACAATCGGTAGGGAGCCCCCGCCACCCCAGGAGGTGCCCCGAGATGACCGTTCTCGACCACAGACACCACACGGCGGTGCCCGGCTGGACCCCCGGGGCCACCGCCCCGCGGACCGACCCGGCCCCCCTGCTCCCGGACGCCTCACCGGTCCGGGTGCTCGGCACCCCCGCGCTGGAGAAGTACGACCCCGCACTGCTGCGCGAGCTGTACCGCCGCCTGGTGATCGGCCGCCGCTTCAACCAGCAGGCCACCACCCTGACCAAGCAGGGCCGGCTGGCCGTCTACCCGGCGTCCACCGGCCAGGAGGCCTGCCAGGTCGCCGCCGCGCTGGTGCTCGGCGAGGCCGACTGGCTGTTCCCCAGCTACCGCGACACCCTCGCGGTGGTCTCCCGGGGCGTCGACCCGCTGGAGGCGCTGACCCTGCTGCGCGGCACCGCCCACACCGGCTACGACCCGCGCGCCACCCGCACCGCCCCGCTCTGCACCCCGCTCGCCACCCAGGCCCCGCACGCCGTCGGGCTGGCGCACGCCGCCCGGCTGGCCGGCGAGCCGGTGGTCGCACTGGCCATGCTCGGCGACGGCGGCACCAGCGAGGGCGACTTCCACGAGGCGCTGAACTTCGCCGCGGTGCTCCAGGCACCGGTGGTCTTCCTGGTGCAGAACAACGGCTACGCGATATCCGTCCCGCTCAGCGCGCAGTCCGCCGCGCCCACCCTCGCCCACAAGGCCGTCGGCTACGGCATGCCGGGCCGGCTGGTGGACGGCAACGACGCGCCCGCCGTGCACGGCGTCCTGACCGAGGCGGTCGAGCGGGCCAGGACCGGCGGCGGCCCGACCCTGGTCGAGGCGCTCACCTACCGGGTCGAGGCGCACACCAACGCCGACGACGCCACCCGCTACCGCACCGATCCGGAGGTGGCCGCCTGGCGGGAGTACGACCCGATCCTGCTGATGGACCGCTCGCTGCGCGAACTCGGCGTCCTGGACGACGCGCTGGTGCAGTCGGCGGCCGACGAGGCGGAGGCGCTGGCGGCCCGGATGCGGGCCGAGTTCCACGCCGACCCCGAGCTGGACCCGATGGCGCTGTTCACCCATGTCTTCGCCGAGCCGACCCCGCAACTGCGGGAACAGGCCGCCCAGTTGTCCGCCGAGCTGGCCGCCGAGGCCGAGGTGCAGCACTGATGAACCAGACGGCCACACCGACCCGTACGGCGACCATGGCGCAGGCGCTCAACGCGGCGCTGCGCGACGCCCTGCGCGAGGACCCGGCGGTGCACGTGCTCGGCGAGGACGTCGGCGCGCTCGGCGGCGTCTTCCGGATCACCGACGGGCTGACCGCCGAGTTCGGCCCCGACCGCTGCCTGGACACCCCGCTGGCCGAGGCCGGCATCCTCGGCACCGCGATCGGCATGGCGATGTACGGGCTGCGCCCGGTCGTCGAGATGCAGTTCGACGCCTTCGCCTACCCGGCGCTGGAGCAGCTGTTCTCGCACGTCGCCAAGATGCGCAACCGCACGGCCGGGCGGCTCCCGCTGCCGATCACCGTCCGCATCCCGTACGGCGGCGGCATCGGCGGGGTCGAGCACCACAGCGACGCCTCCGAGGCGTACTACGCGGCCACCCCCGGCCTGCACGTGGTCACCCCGGCGACGGTCGCCGACGCGTACGGGCTGCTGCGGGCCTCGATCGCCTCCGACGACCCGGTGGTCTTCCTGGAGCCCAAGCGGCTCTACTGGGGCAAGGACGGGTTCGACCCGGCCGCGCCGGTCGAGCCGATCGGCCGGGCCGTGCTGCGGCGGGCCGGCACCTCCGCCGTGCTGATCACCTACGGGCCCTCGCTGCCGGTCTGCCTGGAGGCGGCCGAGACGGCGAAGGCCGAGGGCTGGGACCTCGCGGTGCTGGACCTGCGCACCCTGGTGCCGTTCGACGACGAGACGGTCTGCCGGGTGGTGCGCTCGCTCGGCCGGGCCGTGGTGGTGCACGAGGCGAGCGGCTTCGGTGGCACCGGTGCGGAGATCGCCGCCCGGGTCACCGAGCGCTGCTTCCACCACCTGGCCGCGCCCGTGCTGCGGGTGACCGGCTTCGACATTCCGTACCCGCCGCCGATGCTGGAGCACCACCACCTGCCCGGGGTGGACCGGATCCTGGACGCGGTCGCCCGGCTGCAGTGGGAGGACCGAGGATGATGCCCGTCGTGCGCGAGTTCCGGCTGCCCGACCTCGGTGAGGGACTCACCGGGGCCGAGGTGGTGCGGTGGCTGGTCGAGGTCGGCGAGGTGATCGCGGTCGACCAGCCGGTGGTGGAGGTGGAGACCGCCAAGGCCGTGGTGGAGGTGCCCTGCCCGTACGGCGGGGTGGTCACCGCCCGGTACGGCGAGGAGGGCGAGGAGATCGCCGTGGGCGCGCCGCTGGTGACGGTCGCGGTGGCTCCGGCGGACGGGGCCTCGCTGCTGGTCGAGGCGGCGGCCGGGATGCTGGCCGAGGCGGCGGCGGAGGTGGAGCGGCCGCTGGTCGGGTACGGGGTCGCCGAGCCGGGGAAGGGCGGGCGGCGGCGCCGGGTGGGGGGTGCTGTTCCTGCTGTCGTTCCTGTTGCTGTTCCGGTTGTTGTTGCGGCTCCCGCGCTGGTGGTGCGGACCGTTCCGGGCGTGGTGCCGGTGATCTCGCCGCTGGTGCGGCGGCTGGCCCGGGAACAGGGGGTCGACCTGGCCGCGCTCTCCGGCAGCGGCCCGGACGGGCTGATCATGCGTGCGGACGTCGAACGGGCGGTCGCGGTGAAGGCGGCGGCCCCGACGGCGCCGACGGCTCCGGCGCCGGTGGCGCGGGAGGGCGTCGTCCCGCTGCGCGGGCTGCGCAAGGCGGTGGCCGAGAAGCTCAGCCGCAGCCACCGGGAGATCCCCGCCGTGACCTGCTGGGTGGACACCGATGCCACCGAACTGATGTTGCTGCGGCGGCAGTTGAATGCCGCCCCGGGCCCGAAGGTGAGCGTGCTGGCGCTGCTCGCCCGGATCTGTACGGTCGCGCTGGCCCGCTTCCCGGAGCTCAACTCCAGTATGACGGAGGATGGTTCGGGCATCATCCGGCACTCGGCGGTGCACCTGGGCTTCGCCGCGCAGGGCGAGCGGGGTCTGGTCGTCCCGGTGGTGCGGGACGCCCACGCCCGCACCACCGAGCAACTCGGCGAGGAGCTGGGACGGTTGACCGAGGCGGCGCGCGACGGCTCGCTCACCCCGGCCGAACTGACCGGCGGCACCTTCACGTTGAACAACTACGGGGTGTTCGGCGTGGACGGCTCCACCCCGATCCTGAACCACCCCGAGGCGGCGATGCTCGGGGTCGGCCGGATCGTCGCCAAACCCTGGGTGCACGAGGGGGAGTTGGCGGTGCGCGAGGTCGTGCAGCTGTCGTTCACCTTCGACCACCGGGTCTGCGACGGCGGGACGGCGGGCGGCTTCCTGCGGTTCGTCGCGGACTGCGTGGAGCGGCCGGGGACGCTGCTGCGGCAGCTCTGAGCACGGCTCGGTCGCCCTGGGTGGTGTGCTCCGCACCCAGGGCGACGGGGCGTGAATCTCGGGAGAGTAGCGCGTCCCGGGCCCGGGTGTCCGGGCTTCGCGTGATTTGTCGGATGAGCAGGTCGGGCGTGCCACGCTGCCTAGGCGTCAGCAGAGACAAGCCAGGTGGTGGCGCAGGGCGGCCGGAGGCGAAACGATTCTCTTGGGTACTCGAAACGTTGCGGTGAAGTCCCGCAGAACACTTCTGGTCCGCACCGGGCACGGCTCGGCGGGCGCCGCCTCCGTCCCGGGCCTGCCGGAGCTCCCGGCGGACGCGGCGGCGGACCCGACGGCGCACGTGACGGCCGAGGTGACGGCGGCCGGGATGGCGGCCGGGATGGCAGCCGCGAGGGCGGCCGGGGCGAGGCCCGAACGGCCGCCGATGCCGCTGGACCCGCTGGACCCGCCGGACCTCCCGCCGCAGATCCCGGCCGAGGCGCCGACGGCCGTCCTCCCGGCGGTGCCCGCCCTCCCGTGGGTGCCCGCCCCGCCGGTGCAGCCGCCGGCCGTCCCCGCGCCCGGCTACCCGGAGCCGCCTGCCGAGCCGCCTGCCGTCCCCGCGTTCCGGCCGCTGTTCACCGATGCTCCCGGCCTCAACTGGGCTGGACCCGGCGACAGTTGGACCAGGGCCTGGGCCGCGCAGGAGCCCGCCGAGGGCCGGCCGACCCAACTGTCGGCCCCGCTGCCCGCCCCCGACCGCGGCGCCCCCGACCGCGGCGCCCCCGACCGCGGCGCCTCCGCCGTCGAACAGCCGCTCACCGTACGGGACGTGGAGCTGATCCGGGCCAGCCTGGCGGTCGTCGAGCCGGTCGCCGACCGCGCCACCGCACACTTCTACGCGCTGATCTTCCTGCACCACCCCGAGGTCCGGGCGCTCTTCCCCGCCGCCATGGACGTCCAGCGGGACCGCCTGTTCCGCGCGCTGCTGGCCGCCGCCCGCAGCGCCGACGACCCGGCCGGCCTGCGCGTCCACCTCGGCGCGCTCGGCCGCGGCCACCGCCGGTACGGCACGCTGACCGGCCACTACGGCCCGGTGGGCGAGTGCCTGGTGCAGGCGCTGGCCAGGTACGCGGGCAGCCGGTGGGACGCCGAGACCGAGCTGGCCTGGCGCCGGGTCTACCGGCTGGTCTCCTCGATCATGATCGAGGCCGCCGAGGACGCCGCCCGCACCTCGCCGCCCTGGTGGCAGGGCGAGGTGGTCCGGCACGAGCGCCGCACCCGGGACGTCGCGGTGATCACCGTCCGGCCGGACCAGGCGTACCCGTACCGGGCCGGGCAGTACGCCAGTCTGGAGACGCCCTGGTGGCCGCGGGTCTGGCGGCACTTCTCGTTCGCCTCGGCCCCCCGGCCGGACGGGCTGCTGACCTTCCACGTGAAGGCCGTCCAGGCGGGCTGGGTGAGCAACGCGCTCGTCCACCGGGCCGCGCCCGGGGACGTCCTGCGGCTGGGCCCGGCGGCCGGCACGATGACCGCCGACCACGTCGCCGGCGCGGACCTGCTCTGCCTCGGCGGCGGCACCGGCATCGCGCCGATCCGCGCGCTGGTCGAGGAGGTGGCCGAGTGCGGCACGCCGGTCGGCGCCGTCGACGTGTTCTACGGGGCCCGCCGCGCCGCCGATCTGTACGAGCTGGACGGGCTGGACGAGTTGGCCCGGCGGCTGCCGTGGCTCGCGGTGCGGCCGGTGCTCTCCGGCACCGGGCCGGCCGAGGGTGCGCTGACCGGCGAACTCCCTGAGGTGGTAGGGCGGTTCGGGCCGTGGGCCGGGCGGGAGGCGTTCCTCAGCGGGCCGCCCGCGATGGTCCGCCGGGGCGTCGGGGTGCTGCTGCGCTCGGGCGTGCCGGCCGAGCGGATCCGGCACGACCTGGTGGGCGACCTCGCGGCGGGGTGAGTGGGCGGCGGGGTGATCGGTCGGTCAGCCGAGGTCCGGGGCGAGCAGCGCGCGGACGCCCTCGATGTTGGCCGCCAGGTACGCCCGCAGCCGGGGCGGGACGACGTTGACGGAGGTCACCCCCTCGCGGGTGAACGGCAGCCGGACCACCTGGTACTCGCCGTTGGGCTCGTCCACCTCGGGGCCGTGCCGTCGGCTGAGGTCCATCGAGGCGAGCCGGCAGGCGAAGAAGTGCTGCACCTTGACCCCGTGCGGGTGGAGCAGGGTGCCGTCGTCATGGTGCGTGTGGCTGATGGTGTCGACGAAGGCGGGCACCACGTCGACGATCTTGCCGCCGAGTTCCTCGTCCACCTCGCGGTGCAGCGCCTCGACCACGGTGCGGTCGCCGCGTTCGACTCCGCCGCCGGGAGTGATCCAGTACGGCTGGGGCGAGCCGGGCCGGACCCGCCGGATCAGCACGATCGAGGCCGGGCCGTACGGGTCGTCCGGGTCGAGCTCCAGCAGGATCGCCCGCGCGGTGCGCTTCACCACCGGGCGGGGCGGCGGGGTTCGGTTGTCGGGGCCCATGGCGACCTCCGGGGCTGGAGCGTTGTGCGGGAGTCTCCCGCGGGACGGTCCGGCCGAAACCCGCCCGAACCGGTGCGTCCGTTCGGGGGCGGGGAGTAACTGCGGATAGATCTTGGATAGCGAAGGTGAATCTTGAACTGATCTTCCAAATGTCGATCGATTCTGATATTTACCTTCGAATCGAAGGATTTTGCCGAGTGATCGCTGTAAGAGTGATTGCAGGGAGGTCATCCCTGTGCTGCAATGAGCCACTATCGGGCAGATCGGAGGGCTTCGCTCCGGATGCCCTTTCTGTGCATTGACTCGGGCTGGGGGATGGACGTGGCCATGGATCAGATCGCAGAGCCGTCCAGGACGGTCCGCACCGGGCGCGTCGCCAGGTCGCCGACGCCCACCTCGCCGCCCGGCAGCCCGCCGACGCCCACCTCGCCGTCCACCTCGCCGTCCACCTCGCCGTCCACCTCGCCGGGCAAAGGCCGCGGCCCCACCCTGATCGGCTCCGTCCAGCGGGCGCTGCGGCTGCTGGAGGCCGTCGGGGGATTCCGGCAGGGCGCCACCGCCAAGCAACTGGCCCGCGCCGCCGGACTGCCGCTCGGCACCGCCTACCACCTGCTGCGCACCCTCACCCACGAGGGCTACCTCCGGCGCTCCGACGGCCGGTTCTTCTACGGGGAGTCGGTCAACGGCATAGGCCGGGCCGACGACCGGCAGTCCGACCGGCACGACCTGCGCACGCGGATGCAGCGGTTACGGGACGAACTCGGGGCCCCGGTCTACTTCGCGCTCTACCGGGACGGCGAGATCCACGTGGTGGACGTCGCCGACGACCCCGGCCGCCCCGCCGTCCAGCCCTGGGCCGACCTCCGCGCCACCGGCCACGCGCACGCCATCGGCCAGTGCCTGCTCGGCCAACTGTCCGAGGAGGAGCGCCGTGACCACCTCGCCCGCCACCCGCCGGTCGGGCTCACCCCCTCCACCGTCACCGGCGAGGCCGCCGTCCTGCGCCGGCTCGCCTCGCTGCGGCCGACCATGCCCGTCCTGGAACGTCAGGAGTACGCGCTCGGCACCGTCTGCGCGGCCGTCCCCATCACCGTCGGGCCGATGGTCGCCACCATGGCCCTGTCGCTGCCGGTCGAACAGGCCGACCGGCTGACCGTCGTCGCCGGCCAACTGCGGCGCAGCGTGGGCGCGATGGGCCCGTCGTTCGTCCTCTGACGCTCCTCGCGCCGGTACGGATCCCGTCCGTTCACCATTTGAAAAAGCACACCTTGTCCACTACGTCCCCAAACGTGGACGATGGTGATCTAACAGGGATTGGTTGCACAAAACCGTCAGAAACCGCCCCCCACCCAGCAATTGACGATCCCGGCCACCCACCCGAAGCCCCCCGCATCCGAAGCCCCCCGCCCCCACCGCACGGCCCACCCGGCCGCCCCCCACGCCCCACGAGAGGTACTGGCGCCATGCAGCACAGCACAGTCCAGGGACACCTGGTGATGAACCTCGTGGTCTCGCACGAGCTCTCCTTCCGCATCGTGGTGGACCTGGAGTACGAGCCCGGCGACCCGTACGCCGTCCGGTTCACCTTCCACCTGCCCGGCGACGAACCCGTCACCTGGGTGTTCGCGCGCGAGCTGCTGCTCGACGGCATCAGCCGGCCCTCCGGCGAGGGCGACGTGCACATCCACCCGGTCGGCGAGGAGCTCACCGAGGTCTGCATCGTGCTGCACTCCCCCGAGGGGGACGCCCTGCTGCGGGCCTCGGCGCCGCCGCTGGTCGCCTTCCTGGCGCGCACCGACCGGCTGGTGCCGATGGGCCAGGAGATCACCGGGCAGGAACTCGACGCCCAGCTCGCGGACATCCTCCGGGGATGTGAGAACGCGGGGTGAGCGGTGGCCGCGCCGCCGCCACCGACGAAGGGGGGGGGCCGCGCGCGGGGCCCCCCCCCGCCGGCCCCCGCCGGGGGCGGGTCTGGGCCCGCCCCGGGGGGTCCGAGCCCTGCTGCCGTACCGGGCGCGGCCGGTCCCGCTCAGCTCTCGGCCGACCACCCGCGTCTCAGCTCAGCTGACCACCCGGGGCAGCCGCAGAATCGGCAGCCCCGTCACCGCCACCACCCCGAGCTGCACCAGCAGCTCAGCACGTCTCCGTGCCCGGCCCGGGCAACACCGCAGCCGGCGGCGGTAGAGGATGTGGACACGGCCGCAGGACAACACTGGTGGACACCTCGGTGGGACAACCGCGAAACCCGCTGGCCAGAACGACTCCGGCGGACAGGCCGATGCGGAACCCACAGGCGGGCCCTGCTGAAGGGTCGACAGAGTGTCGTCACCCGCAGTGACCGGGGCCCTGGGGACCAGTTCGGGACCACGACTGGTGAGCGCCTATGAGCGCCCGTGGGCGATAACAGACATCTATGTATGAACTTGAACCCGGTTGGGCATCGAGCGGGTTCGAGCTCTGTCGACCGTGGATCTTCATGATGAGTCTCAACTTCCCTTGTTTTCAGTGCAGTTGAGATGCAAAAAAGCCGAGGCCTTGAGGTCTCGGCTGTCGACAGTAGTTGAGCCCCTTGACTGGGGGTCAAGGGGTCGCAGGTTCAAATCCTGTCGTCCCGACTGTGAAGTCGGTTGTGAGAGCCGGTACTTGGGAAACCGAGTGTCGGCTCTTTCTGTTTCCGGGTCAGCTGGTGGTCGCACGGTGGTCACCGGGCCACATCGGCCAGGGCGCGGTTGGTTCTTCTGTTCGCGCCTGCTGGTAGGCGGGCAGTTGCTGGCGCGGGCGCTGGCGCCAGGGGCGCTGGGCGCGGCAGGCGGGGTGTCCGAGGACGGCGCTGTCGAGGATCCAGGCGACGGCGTCGACGGCCGCGCGGGCGGCGAGTTTCGTGAGGTCGGCGTAGATGTTCGCGGTCGTCGACAGGGTGCGGTGGCGCAGGGTCTTGGAGATCACGGGCAGCGGGACGTCCGCAGCCAGGGTGAAGCTGGCCGCGAGGTGGCGCAGGTCGTGCAGGGCGATGCGGGAGACGCCGGCCTTGTCGCAAGGCAGGTGGAAGCGGTCGAGGACGTTCTTGGGGTGGGGGGGGGCGTGGCGGTGGAACACGTAGCCGCCGGCGGGGGTGATCTCGCCGAAGGCCCGTGAACCCGCCCGGTCTTCGAGGGTGTCGACGACGCGGTGGGACAGGGCGACCCACGTCCTGCTGCCCTTGGTCTTGGGGGCGGTGAGCAGGAGCTGGTTGTTGTCGATGACGGAGAGGGTCGTGCGGACGAAGAGGGTGCGGTTGGGGAGGTGGACGTCGTCCCAGTGCAGGGCGAGTGCCTCGCCTTTGCGGATGCCGGTGCCGATCATGAGGTCGGCGAGGTCGGCGAGGTCGGCGTAGAGGGGGTCGGTGCCCCCGCTCCGACCGGCCTCGACCGGCCCCAGCGTCGACACCAGCAGTTCCACCGTGCGACGCTGCGGCCGCTCCCGGCGGCCCCGCTCCGGATGCCTGATGGACCTGGCGGCTAACCCGGCTGCCTCGGCCGGCTCAGTGCAGCGGCCTGGCGAAACCCAGTAGAGGCTCACCGAACGCCCTCACTCGACCACCCCCGCAGCGCACTACCCCCGCTATTTCTACTTGCGGGTAACCCGTCAGGATCCTGCCGGAGAGATTCGGCCGGGTTCTGAGGACCGGGCGGGCGCGCAGGTTCTGTCCGTACAGGATCGGTACCACCCGCAGATGGGAAGCTTGGGCATGACATGGTGTGTGTGAAGTCATCAACCGCCACCATCCCTCAAGGAAGAGGTTCTGCATGAGCAGCGACGTGGAGTCATCTGAGAACCCCAAGAGCGCCGAGAGTGCCGAGAGCCCGGAGGTCACGGGGGCTGCTGAGGCTCCCGCGCCCGCCGCCCAGGACGACGTCAAGGCCCGGTTCCTCGCCGCTCTGGAGCGCAAGCGCGGCGCCAAGTCCGATAGCGCGGCCGGCGGCCTGAATGGCGACTCGAAGATCCACGGCGCCCACGGCGCGGTGGGCGGCAAGCGCAACTTCCGCCGCAAGAGCGGTGGTTGATCAGCCCGGTTGACGCCGGGGGCCGCCAGGCCTGGTCCTGACCGGGCGGCCGTAGCTGTACGCGACAGGCAAGGTCTTCGTTCGAGTGTGTCGGGTGCGGGGCCTTGCCTGCCGGGGATCGGCAGGGTGCCTGGAGAAGGCGGCGCCGGGTGCCGGCCTCGGAGCCCGTCCCGCCGAGCACCGCCGCCCGTGACAGTGGGGCCGACTGAGCGTGACTCTGTCGGGGATCTTGGTCGCTGCCGTGTCAGCTCTGTGCACATGATGCAACCAGTCGACGAGCAGACGCAGTCAAACGACCTGTCCGTTCACTCCGAGGGGTTCGGCCACTGCTACACCACATCGCTGCGCTGCCAGCCACCACGGCGTCCGTGAACCTCACCTCCCCACCTGGAGGGCGTCATGACTCCGGGGAAGAGGCTGATCCAGGTGCGGCTGGCCTCGGTCTTGGGCCCGCCGGGATGGAGCCGCCCGTTGTTGACGGCGGCGAGGGTCCAGCGGACGTAGAGCCTGCGGTCCATGAGGTGGACGTCGGACCAGTGGAGGGCGAGGATCTCACCGCGGTGCATGCCGGTGCCGAGCATCACCTCGAACAGGTCGGTTAGCTGATCGGCGTACTGTTCGGCGCCGTGGCGCAGGAAGGCGGCGGCCTGTTCGGGGGTCCAACAGGTGCGCTCGGCGGCGCGGGGGCGGGCGGGGGCGGAGCGCTTGGCGGGGTTGTAGCGCAGTCCGCCTCCGACGCCACGAGGCCGGTGCCGCCCGGTAGTCGCCGCGGCCGGACGGCACCGGCCTCGTTGATGCTGCTTCCAGTGCTGTGCCCAGGATGGGAACGCTTGCTGACCCGAGCCGTAGTGTGGCCGACGCCTCCGCCATGGAAGGAGGGCGACCTGGACGGGGGCGGCGTCTTCGTGGCCGAGTAGGAAGGGCCGCCCCGGGGCGGCCCGGAGCTGTCACCTGGAGGTCGGCGGCTTCGGCCACGTTGTTCCGTCTGCGGCGGCCGTGAGGATGTCTCCGAGGCGGAGCCAGGCGTTGGGGCCGGAGTTGCCGATCGGGCTGTCGGCGAATCGCTGCCAGGCCTGGTGGTCGTCTCCGAGCGCTGCTTCCACCAGGGCGATCACTGTGGGATGGGTGCTGTTGTAGTGGTGCCCGCGTGCTTTGAGTGCCGTCCAGGCGGGCAGGGCGAGGATGGTCTCGCTGGGGCAGGCGGGTAGGGCGAGGATCTCCCGGGCCCATGCTTCGCGGTTGCTGGGGTTGCCGCCGAGCCTGTGGCGGAGCTCGCGGGTGAGCGTGTGGACGGCGCGCTGCGGATCGGAGTGGCGGGCGAGGACCGAGGTGAATGCCGGTTCGCTGCGGTGGCGGTGCCAGGCGAAGGACAGCAGTGCCTTCTCCACGAGTGCGTCGTCGCCGACGTGCCGGTCGAGGTACGCGTCGAGCACCACTGCGGTGACGGCGGACAGGCTCCGCACCGTCACCTCTTCGGGATCGCCGAGGGCCCCGCGACGGGTCGCGGGCGGCTGCGGGGCGGGGTCGGCGACGATCCGCGTGATCGCGTCCAGGAGTTCGTCGAACTGCTGCCGGTCGTCCTGGGACTTGTAGTCGTACGACTGGAGGCCGGACCGGCCGCGGCGGGCGTCGCGGATCACCAGTCGGACGGTCGCTTCGACGGCGGGCGTGAGTTCGGGCAGGTGGACCAGCATGGCGTGGATCCAGCGCAGGTCGGCCGCCCTGCTGATTCCGTAGAGGTCCTTCGGCTTCCACGTTCGGAGGGCTTGCACGGCCGTTTCGGCGAAGTGTCGGCCCAGGTCGGCGAGTTCGTCCGCATGGCTCTGCCAGGCGTGGGGATCGCCGTAGGCGGGCTTGGCCTCGGCGGGGTTCAGGACGAGGCGCCACCGTCCGTCGGCCGCATGGCTCACCCAGGAGACGGCGGAATCGGTGCCCCAGTCGGTGTCGAAGCCGTCGTCCCGTAGGTGCAGGAACTCGATGTCCCTTCGATCGGTCTCGTCCAGGGCGGAGAGCTCGGCGGCGAAGTGCTGCCGGGCCTCCTCCTTCGAGGAACCCTCCTGGAGGAAGCCGCAGATCCGGGTCGTGAGCATGGCGGCGCCGAACCTGAAGAGGTCATCCAGCGCGATCTGCCTAAGGAGTTTCGGCTCGACCGTCCACGGCACGCTGCCGAGCAGTTGGTCGCGGATGACCCGGTTCGCCGTGGTGCCGGCGGTCCTGTCGATGAGCTGGGAGTGCCGGTCGGAGTGCCGTTCGAGTACGGCCGACCACATGCGGCCCCACGCGTCGAACGCTGCCCTGATCCGGTCGGACCAGGCGCCGGAATCCTCGTCCTCCAGACGCGTGCGGTCGAGGCCGTCGGGCAGGAGAGCGACAGCGGCTTCGAACACGGCGTCGTGGAGGCGTCCCGTACGCAGAACCACCTGTGCGGACGTTGGCTCCTTGAGCAGTTCGGGTGTCATGTGCGGTGGCTGCGGCACTCGCCTGCGCAGTTCGTCGGCGACGGCCGCGCAGAGGTCGGCCGGCCGGTCGGCGGTGCCGAGGGAGCCGAGCCGGCGGTCGGAGCAGCGGTGCAAGGCGTCGGCCCGCAGGGCCGGGTCGCAGTCGGGGTGGATGAGCGCGAGGACCACCAGCGAGGCCGACCCGGTCAGGTACTCGTATTCGCTTTCGGTCTGCCGTAGCCCGTTCGTCACCGCGGCCTCCAGCAGCCAGGCGGGTGCCGAATCCCGGTAGGGCTTGTCGAGCAGCGCGGCGAGGAGTGGTCCGCCCTGCTGACTGTCGGCGACGGCACGGGCCTGTTCGGCTGCCATCCGGGCCGCGGCGGACCCGGCATCGGCACCGGCCGCGACAGTGGCCAGGAACTCCACAGGCAGCCGGGTTTCGTCAGTGGCCATTCCTTGCTTCCCTCTCCCCAGTGACTGGTCGAACTCCATCCTGCTCCATCGGTCGGACAATCCGGGGACGAACGGAGACGAGGAGGGCCGGGGCCCAGGGCGGGCCGTACCGGTTTCGTCGGGGGCAACTCCTCGGTGCCTCCGGTGCCGTGTCGGACAGGACCAGGTCCGGACCGCCGACAGCATCGGCGGAACCAGCGAGCGGCTTGGCCGCGGGCTCGCGGGGCGGCTATGGCCGGGGCCGGGTGAACACCCCCTGCTCGGTCTCGGCCGGGATCCCGCGCTCGACCAGCCGCTTGAGTTTCAGACGGACGTTGTTGGCGTTGGGGGCGCGATCTTCTGGGGAGGGGAAGCGGAACCGGATCCGGTTGTGGGCAAGCGGGCTGGTGCGCGCCCGTGGTGGGGTTTGGCAGGCTACCGTGGGGCCCGACGCGAGGGTGCGGCGGTGCTGGTCGGGTGCCGCGATGGACCAGGGGGTGTGGGGTGTTCGAGCCGGTGTCGCTGTCGGCGGTGGCCGCTGTTTTCGGCGCCGTGGGTGCGAGCGTGGCGAACGAGGCCGGTAAGTGGGCCTGGGAGTCGGCGGGTGCGTTCGTCCGCCGGGTGACGGGACGGGATGTGCCGGCGCCGACCGATGCCGCCGAACGGGCCACTGTGGCGCAGCTGTTGCTGGATGCGGCCGAGTCGGATCCGGCGCAGGCCAGGGCGCTTCGCGCCTGGCTGGGCGGCCAGGGCGGGGCCTGGTCCGGGCCGTTGGCGACGCCCTCCCTGCTGCCGCCCTCCGACCGCTTCTTCACCGACCGGCGCAAGGTGTTGGCGTTGTTGGACAAGGAGGCCGGACGGAAGGCGGACGGCACGCCCCGCGTCAGCGTTCTGTACGGACCGCAGGGGATGGGCGTGAGCACCGCGGCCGTCCACTGGGGTGCGCAGCAGCGGAAGCGGTTTCCGCACGGGCAGCTCTACGCGGACCTCTCCGGCGGGTCGCTGGCCACCGCACCCGATGCGGCCGCCGTGCTCCGGCAGTTCCTGATCCACCTCGGCATGCCGGCGGACCGGGTTCCGCCGGCCGCGCAGGACCGGGTCGAGCGGTTCCGGTCGCTGGTCGCCGAGCGGCAGTTGCTCGTCGTGCTGGACCACACCCGGTCGGCGGCCCAGGTCCGGCCGTTGATCACCGCGGCCCCGGGCGTCGTCACGGTCGTCGTGGCCCGGCGTCCGCTCACCGGTCTCGACGCCGTCCCGATCCCGGTGGGGCCGCTGTCCGACAAGGACGCCAGGCGGCTGCTCACGGACCTCGTGGGGAAGGAGACCGTCTCCGCCGCCGGCCCCGCCCTGTCGGGCGTCCTCGAACGGTGCGAAGGATCGCCCTTCGCCCTGCGTGCCGCGGCTCCCCGGCTGGCGTTCATCCCCCAGCAGCGCCGGGGCCGGGGTGGTGGTGGTGACGGCGGCGGCGATGCCCATGTGGGTGATCCGGTGCGCGCCGCCGTGCAGGAGTCGTACGAGGCGCTGGAGCCGGAGGAGGCCCGGCTGTTCCGGCTCTGCGCCTTGCGGCCGTGGCCGGCCGTCGGTCCCGAGCTGGCCGTGGCGGTTGTCGGACCCCATGGAACTGGCGGGCTCACCGTCGAGCGCGCTGGTGTCCTGCTGGCCGGGCTCGCCGAGGCCGGCCTGGTGGAGGCCACGCCCGAGGGCCGCTACCGCTACCGGCCCGCCGTGCGCCGGTTCGCCGAGGAGCGGGCGGCGCGGGAGGACGGTCTGGCCGCGTGCGCGGGTGCGGTGACGCGTGCCGTGGAGCACCTGCTGCGCTTCGCCGTCCGGGCCGACTACGCGGCGTTGCGGGAGCGTTGGCACGTCGGGCCGCTCTACCGGGAGCTCGGGCCCGGTGACTACCCGGACGCCGGTGCGGCGTTGGCCGCGCTGGCCGCGGAGGTGGGCAACCTGGTCGAGGCGGTGCTCGCCGCCGAGGAGTTGGCCGCGCCGGCCACGGCGTGCGAGCTGGCGGAGGCGTCGTGGGCGGTGCAGCTCAAGGCCGGTCGGCACGAGACCTTGTTGCCGGCGCTGCGAACCGCCGTGCGGGCGGCGGTCGCGCACGACCCGGACTCGGCGATGGCCGGCCGGATGCACACCCAACTGGCTTTCGCCCTGATGGAGCTGGACCTGCTGGCCGAGGCCGAGAGCTGTCTGGTCGACGCCTCCTCGGCGTTCGAGCGGGCCGGTCACCTGCTGGGCCGGGCCACGGCCGTCGAGTCGCTCGGGCTGCTGAGGCTTCGGCAGTGGCGGTGGCAGCCCGCGTACGACTGCTTCGAGCAGGCCGACGGACTGCTCGGGTCGATCTGTCCGGAGCACGAGCGGGCGGGGGACGTTCCGCGGGCCCGGGCGCTGCTGAAGCGGCACCGGGGGCGGGCGCTGCGAGGCCTGGCCGAGTACGAGCGGGCCCGGACCTGGCTGACGGAGGCGTTGTCCGAATTCCGGCGTCTGCGCGACAACTACAACGCGGCCCGCACCCTCACCAACCTCGCGGAGACCTGGGCGGACACCTCGGCGACGGAACAGGCGCTGGCCGCGATCGACGAGGCCACCGCGATCCTGGACCGTGAGCAGGCGGAGCCCCATCTGCGCTACCTGGCGGGCCTGCGGCAGCAGTGCCTCACGGAACGGGACTGACCAGGACCGCGTGGGACGCGCCGCCGGTGCGCACCGTCAGCTCCATCCGCGGCAGCGGACGGGGGACGGGGGTGCCGTCCACCTGGGCGAACAGTGCCGAGGCGGCCGCCGCCGGGTCGAGCGAGGGGCTGGTGAGGCGGACGAATCCCCGCTCGCGCAGCAGTACTTCACAGGTGTCCGGACCGGAGACGAAGGCCGCGAGCGAGCAGTTCGGGTAGCGGGCTAGCGTCGCCGCGGCCCACTCCCGGGGCGGGCCGATCCGGGGGTCGTCGGCCTCCCCGTACCGGAGGATCGCGTCGGCCAGATCGAGGAGGCCCTGGTCGAGGGTGTCCTCGTGCACCGCGAGGTGATCGGAGCCGGGCCCGGCAGGCCCGTACCGGCCTTCGGCGACCCGCTCGATGGTGACCTCGTGCGGGCGGGGCCCCGGGCGGGTACGGACCCGCAGCGGCACGGTTCGGGTCGGCGGCCGGTAGGCGGGGAGTGGGAGCAGGTCCAGGAGAGCCGGCTCTGTCGGCTCGGGCAGTCCCATGACCTCGTAGAAGAGCGAACGCAGTAGGCCGGCCGCCTCGCCGGGTGCTGAGGTTGTCAATTCGCTGGTGCTGGCGATGGGTTGATGGTGCATCAGGAGCTGATTCAGCTGCGGACGTAGAGGGGAGTCCAGGGTGAGCCGGGGGGCTTCGCGGACGAAGGCTGCCACCGGTGAGGTGGCGCCCAGAACCTCGTCGGAGGCCGTGCCGAGCAGAACGGGGGTGCCCAGTGCCGCGGCGTAGTAGCTGACCGAGCCGAAGTCCCCGATCACCGCGTCGGCGGCGATCAGTGCCTGCCGCCAGCTGTCCAGGGGGTCGATCAGGGTGAGGCCGGCCCGCTCGGCGCGGTCCAGCCAGAGGCGGACCTGGCCGGGGCCGTGGCCGTGCCAGATGTTCGGGTGGAGGACGGCCGCCACCCGGTAGTCGTCGACCGGGAGTTCGGCGGTGAGGCGGTCGAGCAGCCACGGCAGCGGGTCGTTCGCGCCGGCGTCACCGAAGAGCGACTGCGGGTTCCAGGTGGAGTTGAGCACGATGAACCGCTGCCCGGGTCGGACGCCGAACGTGCGGCGATGGCGTTCGCGGTGCGGAAGGGCGGCCAGGATGCGGTCGAAGCAGGGGTCGCCGCCGAGCACCGCCGTCGGAGCGGCCTCGGGGCAGGCTTCGCGCAGCCGGCCGAGCTGCTCGGGGTGGGAGAGCACCATCGCCCGGGCGAGCGGAACCCCGTCGGACAGCAGCCACTCGGGCGCCAGGCCGAAGACAGGGGCATGCGGCGCGTTCGGTGTTCGGTGTTCGGTGTTCGGTGTTCGGTGTTCGGTGTTCGGTGTTCGGTGTTCGGTGTTGCGAGCCTTTTATTGTATCCGGCTCCGTGTGAGAGGACGATCAACTTCCCCCGGAACTCGGAGAGTTCACCGCCGAAGCTGGCCGACAGGGCGAGGTCGACGGGGGTCTGCTTGGCCTGCTCCCACGGAAGTACCGGAACCCCGAGGGAGCTCAGCAGCTCGGCGACTCCTGCGCTGAAGGGGGACGATCCCGTGCAGGAGGCCAGTAACTGGATTCTGAGGTCGTCGCGGAACAGCGGAACGACGTCCAGGAGCCGGGTCGCGGAGGTCACGTTGTGGACGACGAGGAGAACGCGGCGGCAGCCGCCGCGGGTGGTCCACCTCGAAGCGTCCTCGCCCACCGGAACCCGGATCCAGTCGGTCACCAGCCCTGCCAACCCGCCGCTCCTTCGATGCTCGCCGCCTCCCCCGCGCGAGGCCCGTCCATTGTTCCACGGCGTGGATGTTGGGGCTCGGCCTCGGTCGGGGTCCGGCCGGGGGGGGCGGGCCCGACCCGCGGGGAGGGGCGGCGCGCGGCGGCGGGGGGGTGGGGTGGGGGGGGG
>NZ_JBHWIR010000084.1:0-4590 GCF_042731835.1 Kitasatospora sp. NPDC059817
CACCCCGGGAGGTGTCGCCCACACCGCCCGCCCGAAGGCTGCTCGAACCACTACGGAGGCCGCTGCGACTGCCGTACCCCGCGTGGTCGACCTCACCTCGCGACCGATCTCGATCGCAGGTCACGCGCCCGTACGGTCGAAGAGGACCAGGACTCACGAGCACGAACGGACCGGGACAGTGGAGCACCGCAGCAAGGACCCCTTGATGACCACCTGCACCCGTTGCAGGCACGTCATCGAGCGCACACCACTTCGCTCCGGGGCCTGCCCTGGCTGGCCTTGCCTTGCCCGCCCCCGCCCCGAGGCCGCGGCCCGCCTCGAAGCGCTTCTCCAGCCCGACCCCGGCGCCGCCGGCCCACCGTGGACGCGCACGAGGAATGCGCCGGCCAGTCCGGCAGTGCCGCCGCCACGCAAGCCCCGACGTCTGGCCCGAGTGCGCCCCCGACGCCTCTCCGCCAACGTCCCCGTGCAGGTCATCGCCGCAGCTCTCGGACGCACCCCCAGCCGACACGGTGAACGCGACTGACCCGCGCTTCGAGTTGCAGGGTCAGCCGCTCAAGCGGCGGCAGGCCGTGGTGCGGCCGGCGCCGTGTGGCCCATCGCCCGCTCGATCGAGATCAGGATGACCACCCGCTCCGGGTCGGGAGCGGGCGTTCGGCCGTACCGCTGCCCGTATCGCGTGACGGCATCCTCGACTGCTGCGGCATCCGTGCAGACCTCCGCGGTGCCTTCGAGGGTCGCCCACCGGCCGCCGTCGACCTGACACACCGCGACCCGGGCCAGTCCATCGGCGGCGAGGACGTTGGCCACCTTCCTGCTGGACTTTCGGGTGATGACGCGGGCCACTCCTGCGGCGGCGTCGAGGGTCACGCCGACGGGCACGACGTGGGGTCGACCGTCCGGGCGGAGCGTGGTGAGGGTGCACAGATGGTACTCGGACCAGAACTCGACGTAGCTGTCAGGTTGGCGGGATATCGCATTCAACATGAGTTGAGCGTATAGCGAGGTTTGCGCGGACTGCCCCAGAGTGACTATGGCCACATGCCACCTGATCTGCGCTTCTACGGCACGGGGCCACCAGCAAGGGCGCCCTCACCAGAAGGTTACGGATCGGTAACAGGATGGCTCCTTGATCGCGATTCTTGGCGCGCTCACATCATCAACCAAACGTGCAGCTCAGCGCCTTGATCAAATGATCAGTGGGCGATTTGATGCACTTTGACACCCCAGAGGCACTCATGGGGCATTCAAGTCGATCATGGTCTTTCGCCCAGGGAGTGGCCGGAGCGTCACGTAATGTCCATGGAAGGTCCTCGAAGGCTCCATCGAGGCTCGCCACCTGCGGCGAAGCGCTCTGGAGGGCCAGGCCATGCGCCTGGCCGGAAGCCAAAGGGACGTATGGGTGGGCGGCGCCGCCGCCGCCGACCTCACGGGGACCTGGACAGCGTCTTCACGAGGTGCGGTGTCACCTGGCTCGGGGGAGCCATCACTCGCTTGTCGGAGGTATTACTCACATGCTGTCAGGGAAGGGCCGCCTGGGAACGGCGGGCCCCGGCAAGGTGCCCAAGCAGGGCAGGGTGGGCCTCAGCCGGGTCTTCGGCCGCTGGCGACCAGCGGTGAGCCGGACGGTGGAACGGGATCTGCACAGGCTGATCCGACGTGAGCTCCAAGACCTCGGGGTCACGCCTCCGCTCGACGTGGACAAGCTCTGCGAGGCGCTCAGCCGACGGCGGGGACGGCCTCTGTACCTGCGGGAGGCTCCGCTGCCGAAGCCTGGCCCGTCTGGGATGTGGGTCGAGTACGACGACTACGACGTGATCCTCTACCAGCAGGAGACGACGCGCCTGCACCAGGACCACATCCGGCTCCACGAGATCGGGCACATCCTCGTCGCGGAGAACGAGGAGGCCGCAGCGAAGGCTGCGGCGGAAGCGTCCGGGGACGACTCCGCCGCCGGGACGACCGACGCAACGGCAGTTTTCGTCGAGGGCTGGGCCAGCTTGTTGCCGGTGTTCACCCCCGAGGCAATCAAGCGCGTCGCGCGCCGGTGCTCGTACGACGACGGCGAGGAGTGCTCCGTCGAGCTGGTCGCCACGATCATCCTGGAGTGGTCCTCCGTGCTGGATGGAACCACCCCGTTGTCGGACGACCCCGAGGTCCGCCGCGTGGAAGCAGCTCTCGGTGACCGGCGGGGGTGGCTGTAGCCGTGGAACCTCTGCTCCTGGTGCTGCTGGCCGCTCTGCTGTGGAAGGTCTACCAGCTCAAGCGCTCTCCTCACGATGCACCGCTGCGATCGGTGACGCTCTGCCTGGCCTGCGCGGCGCTGTCGTACCCGGTGACCATGCCCGGCGGGAGTTCCGGCGTCGACATGGTCGCCGGCCACGGGACGGCGAAGCTCATCCAGAATGTGCTGCTGCTCCTGGCGGTCTACTTCCTGATGTGCTTCTACCTCTTCTCCGCCGCTGACGGCGAAGCGAGCCGCGTACGGGCCCGGAAGGAAGCCGTCGTCGTCGCCGTCGTCATCGTCGCGATCACGGTGGCGGCCCTGTCCGTGCCCCACGAGGTCTTCGCCGGCTCGTTCAGCACGGCCGACATGACGATTCCGCAGATCGCCTTCTTCTACGGCGGTGCCGGTCTCTACCTGATGTACGCCCTGGCGATGGCGGCCCGGTGGACGCGCCGCTATGCCCGGATGTCCCGGCGCCCGCACTCCACCGGCCTGTGGATGGCGGCGGCGGGGCTGGGCGCGATGGCCGTGGCCTGCGCGATCCGCGCCGTCATCGTCTCGGTTCGCGCGGCCGGCGTCGAGATCCCCGAGCCGGTGATGGCGCCGGTGGCCTTCCTCCTGGTGGCCTCGATCCTGCTGTTCGCAGCGGGGATCACGTATTCGGGAGCGCGGGCTCGATTCGCCTCCCTGCGGCTGTGGCTCCGGCACCGCCGCGAGCACCGGCGGCTCGCCCCGCTGTGGGAGCTGCTGACCGAGGCGTACCCCGAGAACGTGCTGCGGCCGGCGTCGCCTGCGGTGCTGGACCGGTGGCGGGCACGCGGAGTGCACCGGCGCTACCACCGCCGCATCGTGGAGTGCCGCGACGGCCTGGTGGATATCAGCCCGTACCTGCTCGACGAGGGGGAGAGCGGCGGGCTGCTCGATGTCGACGCCAAGGAACTGGCGGCGCGCCTGCACAAGGCCTCGACCCGGATCGGGGAGGGTGCTCCGGTTCCGCGTCGGGCCGTCCCCCTGGCCATGGCGCTGGGGAGCGACCGGCGCTCGGACGTGAAACAACTGATTGCGGTGTCAGACGCGCTGCGGGACGCAGCGTGACCCTCAACGATCAAGGAGATCAGATGCTGATCACCAGCCGCCGAGTGCTGGTCGCCCCGGGGCAGTACCTGGAGGACGGCGCGCTGCTCATCAAGGGCGACTCGATCGCCGCGGTGGGCCCGCGCGAGGAGATCGAGCAGCAGGCCGGTGCCGATGTTCCCCGAGTCGCCTTCGACGGCACGCTCATGCCGGGGCTGATCGACGCCCACGTCCACCTCGCGTTCGACGGCAGCCCGGACCCGGTGTCGACGCTTGAGAACTCGACGGACGAAGCCCTCTTCGAGGACATGCGCCGGCGGGCAGAGCAGCTTCTCCACAGCGGCATCACAACGGCCCGTGACCTCGGGGACCGCAGCGGCCTCGCGCTGCGACTTGCGGCGACGATCAACGGCGGCCACGTTCCGGGCCCGCGGATCGTGTCAGCGGGCACTCCGCTGACGACGCCGGGCGGGCACTGCCACTTCCTCGGCGGCGAGGTGTCCGGCGAGGACGAGGTGCGCGACCTGGTCCGCCGCAACCTCGCGGCCGGCGCCGGGGTCATCAAGGCGATGGTGACCGGCGGCGGGCTGACGAAGGGCGGCCCGGCGAGCCACGAGAGCCAGTTCACGGCGGATGAACTCGCCGCGCTGGTGGACGAGGCACACAAGGCGGGTGTGCCGGTGGCGGCGCACGCCCACGGGACCGACGGCATCGCCTCGGCTGTCGAGGCAGGCGTGGACACGATCGAGCACTGCACGTGGATGACAGACAACGGCCTCGACCTCCGGCAGGACGTGCTGGCGGAGATCATCGGCCGGGGCATCGCCGTCTGCCCTGCGGTGAGCCCTCACTGGCAGATGCTCCCCCGGATCTTCGGGGAAGCCAGGGCCGCCGCGATGTTCGACCTCGTACGGCAGATGGCGGACGCTGGGGTGCGCCTGGTGGCGGGTACCGACGCCGGGGTCCAGCGTGCCGGTTTCGACGGCCTGGTTCCCGCCTTGGCGTTCTACTCCCACCTGGGCCTGGCGAACAGCTCGATCATCGACATGGCGACGAGCGAGGCAGCTGCCGCTCTCGGGCTGGGGTCGGTGACCGGGCGCGTCGCCCCCGGATTCCGCGCGGACCTCCTGCTGGTCGACGGCGACCCGCTCGCCGACCTCGCCGCGTTGAAGAACATCAAGGCCGTGTTCGCCTCCGGCCGGCGCTACCAGCCGGGGGCTGTCGAGTAGGGCAGCGCACTGACTGTCGCGGGGGCGGCGCGCCGCCGCCCGGGCCGGGCTCCCCCGCGA
>NZ_JBHWIR010000084.1:4600-11247 GCF_042731835.1 Kitasatospora sp. NPDC059817
GGGGCGGGCCCACCCCGGGGGGGTTGTGCGTGGGGGCGGCGACTGTCCCGGGCGGGCTGTCCCCCGGCGGGGGGGGGCGGCTAACCGCCACTACTTGTCGTTCGCGTCCGGGTCGGCCTTCTCCAGCTCGGAGGCGAGGTCGTTCAGGATCGACAAGACCCCGGCCGGCAAACCTTCGGTGCCCGCGCCGCGAGCCCGCACCCGGCCCACCTTGCCCTGCTTGGCGGCCGACAGCAGCCGAAGTCCTTCGTAGACCTGGAGGGCAACGGCCTCGTCCGGCTCGAAGTACATGCGCGTGACGCCGAAGACGTGGGCCAGGCCCTCCAGGACGACCGGCGCCGCGTCCTCGCTCCGGCCGGTCCGGAGGGCCTCGATCTCAGCGGCAGAGGTGACTGCGGCCCCCGCGTGGGCGTTCACCGCCTCCGCGATCTCCGCATCCCCCGGTGCGGTCCCCGCCGGGTAGGAACGCTCCAGCAGCAACGTGATCTTGTCGGCCAGCGCGTGAGGCGCCTCCTCGGGGGCAGCCTCGGCGCTGGCTTCTTCTTCACCCTCTTGCTTCGTAAACGAACGCTCCTGTGCCCGCCGCAGCTCCTCGACGGTCACGCCGTAGGCGTTCGCCAGCGGAGGCAGGTAGCGGTCCTTGAGTCGCCGGACACCCCCCTCGGCTCCGGCCACGGGGCCGTCGCTCTTCATGCCGATGATCGCCGCCGTGTCCTTCCGGTAGAGGCCGGCATCGCACCGCAGGTCCGTGAGATCCGGCAGCCCGCGCCGGGGGAAGAGTTCGTCGAGCGGCTGCCCGAGCACCCGCGCGAGGGTCGGCAGCTTCTCCTGGTCCGGCACCGAGCTGCCCAGCTCCCATCCCGCCACGGTCGAATCCCCGACCCCAGCGCCCTTGGCCACGTCGGCCTGCGGGATCTCGGCAGCTCGACGCACCGAACGCACCCGGAGTCGATCGAAGTGACGGGCTGGCATGTGACCTCGTTTTTGGATGAACCGAAGAAACCTCGGCACGTTGACTTTTTCGGAGAAATGCGATAGCTTCAGTTTAGCGAAAAACGAGGGGATTCGCACCCCTTCGCCTTCGTCTACCACGCCGCTCCCGTCCGGGTCCGGTGTGGTGGAGGAGAGGAATCCGCGCGCCGCTGGCGTGCGCATCCTCCCCTCAAAACGCCACCGGCGCCCAGGAGTTAGCAGCTCCCGGACGCCAGACAGCTTGTGACCTGCTCCCTTTGGCGAGGGCGCGTGGTCACGCACAGCCACTCCGTGTCCTAGCACGGCATCACCGGAGTGGCGTACCACATAGAGGAGTGTCGCATGACCCCTACTACGGAGCGCAACCCGGAGCAGAGCATCGCTTCGCGGCCGGCTGAGCGGCTTGCCGTTCGCCTCGCCGCCATGCTGCCGGGCGCCGTCGTCGTCCACGTCCGACTCCAGGGCCCTCGGACCCTGTGGCCCCACCTGCGGCTGACCGCCGTGGACGACCGCGGCCGAACCCTCCGCGTCCCCCGCGCCCGAGCGCTGACGCTCGCGCGGTGGATCATCCGTTCCTTCCCCCACGCGGAGTGGGCCGCGACGGGCCACGCATTCGACCTGCGGACGGCCACGCTGCGCGGACTGGAAGCGTGAGGGCGGCCATGGCCGACCCGGACGAACTCGATGCCTCCATTGACGCCTGGGTGAGCGCACAGCTCGACGCCTCCCCGGACTGGGACCACGAGAAGTGGGAGGCGCTGGGGAAGATCCTCGACATCGAATTCTCGATCCCCAGCGACTCGCGCGTCTACAACTTCGTGAAGCCTGTTACCGAAAGCTCGGTCGACAGCGAAGCCGCGTAGTTCACGCCTCCAATTTACGAGAGCCACAGCAGCTCTCGATTCCCCTCTATCGCACCGGGCCGGATACGGCGCCGGGTGCCACTAGCACCATGAGGCGAAATGAGAACCACAATATCCGACCTCTCCGGGGCGGCTTTGCGGGGCGACTGGGGCCCCCTTGTCCGGGAATCCGAGAAGGCTCGCGGAAAGCACTGGGCCGAGAACGCCCGATGCGCTGGCCGAAAAACCCGACTTTTCTTCCCCACTGGGGACGATCCGCACTCCGATCCAATGGAGACGGTGGAACGACTGGGCCTTTCCCTTGTCGAGCCACTGAATCTGTGCGCGGCGTGCCCGCTGGCGACAGCTGCCCGATGCCTGATCGAATCCCTGCGGAACGACGAAGATTTCGGAATTCGAGGCGGCCTGATCGCGTCGGAACGCTATGCCCTGCGGATGGGCTGGCAGCGGCGCATGGACGAAAGCAAAGTCGAGCGCGCCCTCCAAGGATCGACCGCAGCGCTGAGCAAGGCCGAGCGGAACGAGGTGATCGCCCGGTTCGCGATGAATCCATCGAATTCCGCTGCCGTGGCAAGAGGGCTCGGGGTAACGCGCGAGAACCTCTTGAAGCTCGCACGGACCTACCGGGACAAGCACCGGACGAAGCCGGCCAGTCCGGTTCACAGAACAGACGCGGCCTGACCGGCCGAGAAGAAACGATTCTTCCCGCAAGGAAGCCTTGGAGCCCGGGGGAGCCTCCCATGCCTCAGAACGACCTCGCCGCCTCGACCTGCAAGAACCTCGGGGAAATGATCAGAGAAGTTGCGCCCGATGCGGCTCTCGTCAGAATCTTTCCGGAACGACGGGCGGCCACCTATATTTTCGAGTCGGATTTCTACCGACTGTTCCTCGACCGCACAGCAGAGGAATTTGCGGCGCGCCTGATCCGCCGGAGTTTCGGCGATGCAGGCGACTGGCGACGCGCCCACGATTTCTACCTGCCAACCGGGGAACTCTATCTCACCCCTGAGCCTCACCAGCACGGCTACATCCCGGAGGACGACCAGTCCTTCGGCCTCACCCCCGCACGACGCATAGCGATATTTGACGGGACCTGTGAATGAGCGGCATAGCCACCGACCTGGTCTGGTCGGATTCCAAAGCGTGCAAGGGTTCACGGCTCGTCCTACTCGCTCTCGCCCGTGAGGCGGACGAGGAGGGTCGGGTGACCATGACCCAGGAGCAGATATCCCGCCTGACGGGGCTCACCGTCCGCGCGATATCGACGTGCCTCAAAGACCTGACGGCACTGGGAGAGCTGAGCCGCGAGAGCGGCTGGGGAGCCTCCAAGCCCAGCAGCTATTCGATCCTCCTCGTCAGCAAGTCCGCCGGAGCTCCACCGCACGCGGACGCAGGGCTTCCCACTCCAGAACCGGACGTGCCGCAATCCAGCAGCAGCTTCCTGGAAGAATCTTCCCGGAAGAATCCGGCGGCAGCCTCAAGGCGGAAGTCCCTTCACGGCGAACCGGAAGTTACTTCGCGGCACAGGCATGGTGGTATTACTCCCTTCGGGAGTAATACCACCAAAAAGCAAGCTAGCTTCGCCGGTCCGAATCTGCGGGAAGTTCCGGCCGGACAGGATTCGGTCGAGGTCCCGGACGGCTCCTCGGAGCTGGTGGCCGCGATGACCGCAGCTGGGATGGTCGTCGGCTGGCGGCTGACCGGAGCGGAGTGGGAGCGGGTAACAGCTCTCTCGGCCCGCTGGGGGCACGAGCGGCTGGTCGAGATGGTCGCCCGGCGCTGGAACGTCGAGCGCCCGCCGCTGTCCGCCCGCTACCTGCTCCGCATCTGGGCTGATCTCCCGGACCAAGCCCCGGAACCAGCCGGACAGACCAACGTCGTCCCGCTGCGGCGGCAGCCCGGATCGTGGGTCCCGTTCCAGAACACCGCCCAGTCCAGCGCCTACCAGAACGGATTTTGATCATGGCCCAGCCACAACGCGCGGGCGGCGCCGCATCCCTGCGGGCCATGGAACGGATACTCGCAGCGAGAGGGCTACCGGTGGCGTCGGAGGCGATGGACGACGACTCGCGGGAGGCGAGCCCGGGTGACCGGCAGTGGCACCACCAGGCCCGCGCGGAGTACGCACTGGGCCGCTGGAGCGCCGCAACACCGCCCCGGTACCGCGCCGCCGAGGCGACCCTGCCGGGGGTCACGTCCTGGGCCGATCGAGCGTTGGCCGACAACACCGCCGCCGGTGCCCTGCTCCTGACCGGCCAGACCGGCACGGGCAAGACGCACGAGGCGTACGGGGCGCTAAGGAGGATCGCGGCCAGCGGCCCGGACCGGTTCGAGGTGATCGCCATCAACTCGGCCGACATGTACGGCAGGCTCCGGCCCTCCCAGGTCATGGGGGCTGCCGAACGCGAGCTTCGGCGGCTCAGCGAGGTGCAGTACCTGCTGCTGGACGACCTCGGCACGGCGAAGACCTCGGAGTGGACCGAGGAGATGACGTACAGGCTCATCAACTACCGGTACAACCACTGCCTCCCGACGCTCCTCACCTCGAACTTGCCTGCCCGGGATGAACACGGGCCCGACCTGACCGACTTCGTCGGGGCCCGGGTGGCGAGCCGACTCGCCGAGATGATGACCAGCCTCGTCCCGATGATCGGCGCGGACCGCCGGCGTGGCGGGAGGGCGGCCTGATGCCCGTTCGCCTGCACGGAGCGGCGCCGGACGCCACCGCCTCGTCCACAGCCTGTGCATATGTCGGCCCCCTCAGCCCGTACGCGAACCCGTTCACCGCCGGGGACCGCAGCCCTTCACCGGCCGGGCCCCCGATGGACGCCGAGGAAGCGGTGGACCTGTTCACCGCGACGCTCCGCGGACCGATCGGCCGTCGCTACGCCGACGAGTTCGCCCGTGCCCTCCGCGGACTCGACCTCATGTGCACCTGCCCCCTCGACGTGCCGTGCCACGCGGACGTCCTGCTCCACCTCGCCAACGACTCCGGCGACAGCAACACGATCTCCACCAGCAACTCCATGGAAGGCCCTCCGATGCCCCACCCGATCATGGTCGCTGCGGCCGAATACCTCACGGCCGGCGAGAAGCGGCGCACCGCTGCTCGGGAGTCCGCGTTCCTCACCTGGGGCCCGAGGTCCACGGAGGCTGCGGCCCGGTACGCGCACCGGCTCCTCAGCGCTGAGGCGGCCACGCTGGAGTGGCAGACGCTGGGTCTCCTGTCCTTCGAAGAGCACCTCCAGGCGTTCGCCTCGCTCGACACCGTCGGCGGCCAGCACCTGGAGCTGTACTACTCCGACCAGGGCGGTACGGAGTCCATCACGCTGCGGGTGTCGTGCATGAGCTGCCCCAGCCAGCACGTGCACGAGGTGACATCCCTCGAACAGCTCGGGCAGCTGCTCTCCAAGACCCCGGCCTGGCCGTTCATCGCTCCGCAGGACGGGGGCAACCGCTGATGTCCCACGCGCACATAGACCCGGTGACCAGCAGCTCGCGGTCCGCAATCCCCTTGCAAAGCATGACGGCCTGGGACCGGACGGCGATCGTCCTACTGGGCGCGGCCGGCTTCACGTTCTCGTACGACGCACTGCGGCAGATCGCGGTGGCGCTCCACGCGCGGGAGACGTTGTCGTTCTTGTTCCCCGTGTTCGTCGACGGGTTCATTGCGTACGGGGTCCGGGCGATTCTTCTCCTTCGTCACCAGCCGTTCCTGTCCCGTCTGTACGCCTGGTTCCTGTTCCTCGCGGCCACCGCCGCGAGCCTGGGGGCGAACGCGCTGCACGCGGTCACGCTCAACCGTGGTCCGCAGTCCGCGCAGTCCGCGCTGCACCTCGGGGACAGTGTCGTCGCGGTGCTCTCGATGCTCGCTCCGTTGGCGCTGGCGGGCTCGGTCCACCTGTACATCCTGATGGCGCGGACGGTCGAGCTGTCCGTCCCGGACGGCGCGGACGCCGGTCCCGGACCGGTCCGCCAAGCCGTTCAGGAGTCCGCAGGCGGCGCGCCGGAGCCGGAGCCCCGTCCGATGGAGGTCGGGGCGGAATCCGGGACGGCGTCCACCCCGTCCGCCCAGTCCGGTGATGTCTCCCCTGTTGTTGACCTGCGGAAGCCCGCCGACCGCCCCCTCTGCGAGCGCCTTCCGGACGGTTCGGGTGCGCGACCGTCCGCAGGTGCGGGCCACGCGGACGATGGTCAGGGCTTGGCGGACGGACGGCCCTCCCACGGTGAGGACGGGGAGGCGCCGGCACAGGCCCCGGCGGCTGTGGAGGTGCCGGTTTTGCAGGAGGTCCGCGACCACGCGGACGGCGACGAGCCGTCCGTCCCGGACGAGACCGAACTTCCGCAGGACCGGGAAGTACTGCCGTCCCCGGCGGCTGCGGAGGTGCCGGTTTCGCAGGAGGTCCGCGACCACGCGGACGGCGACGAGCCGTCCGTCCCGGACGACACCGAACTCCCGCAGGACCGGGAAGCCGATGACGAGTGGCTCAAGGACCTGCTGCCGGTCGCGCTGGCCGCCTACCAGGAGAGCGGCAAGATCAGCCGCGACGCGATCAAGGAGGCCGTCCGCGCACGGCAGCCGATCAGCAACGACCGCTTGGGGCTTCTCCTCTCCCGGTTGAAGGACGAGGTGGACCAGCGCGCGACCGCCCCCGCCGCTGCCTCCAGCGTGCTTTGGTGATCTCATCTCATTGGTGCCGCGGGGGGGGGGGGTGGGCCCGCCCCACAGCCCCCCCCCGCCCCCCCGCCCCACGCGTGGCCCGCGCATCTGGGCGGCGCCCGCACCACACCCCCGCGGGATACCCGGCCCGA
>NZ_JBHWIR010000084.1:11257-31705 GCF_042731835.1 Kitasatospora sp. NPDC059817
CTCCTGTCCACGCCGCAGCGACCGCGCCCGGCCCCGTCGACCAGGAAGGACCAGCTATGTGGCGGCGCCGCCAGAACCACGCCGAGGAGATCGCCCGCGCCGAAGGCGTGCACGCGGCCTCCGCGCTCGCGGCTCACCTCCAGAACGGGGGCCGGCTGGTGCCGGTCGAGGTCACGGACGTCCCGCTGGCTGAGGGGGAGTTCGCCTTCGCCGACGTGCAGTGTTCGGCCGCCCGGTTCTACGGGACTGACGACGTCGTGCATCCGCGGTCGACCGGGTATTTCGAGAACCACCCGACGTTCGGCCGCCAGTGGGTGCCCAACGCGGCGCTCGATGCACGGCGGCGGAGGGAGGCCGAGGCCGCCGCCGTGCCGCAGTGGCGTGACCACACCCCGGCCCGCCTCGTCCTGACCACCGCAGGAGTGCGGCTCAGGCCGGCCAACTCGCGGACCTGGATGCCGTTCGACCACTGCCTCCTCAGCGACCTCAGCGACCTCACGGCGGGGCCCGGCGAACTCGTGCTCTCGTACAGCGTGTGCGCCCCGCTGCTGGTCGCCGGACCTGCCGTGCCGTGGCTCGGGGTGGCGATCGAGCACCTTCGCCAGGGAGGCTGAACCAGCCTCCTATCCGAGAAGCCGGAACCTAATTCTAGGAATTAGGTTCCGGCTTTTTTGCTGATTCGAGTTGTCCGCAGACCTCTGCGAGGATCTAGGCACGGCCAACGCCAAAAGGCGATTTAGGCCCATGGGAGGCCCATTGGGTCCCCGCTAATCCCGAAGAGGGGCTGATGGCCTTGATATGAGTGACTGCTTTTCGCGCACCTTCTCCTGAACTATGCCACAGGCTGACGTGCACTGGAGTCGGCATCTGACCTGCTTGAAGGTCTGCCGACCGGACCAGCCAAAACCCAGCGGATAGGGCACGGCACACAAGCCTCCCCGGTCCGTGAATTTCACGGCGACCAACCGCCGATAAAGCCCGCAGAGGCGTACCCCCTCCTCTGCGAAGGGGTGTTGCGGCCCTCTCCCCCGCGGCCGCAACACCCGCCCTTCGAAATTCCCTTGCACCGAGATTGTGGATTCCGCATGCCTCCATCCAGCCGTTTCATACGTATATCCGCGGCCCTGGGATGCCTCGGCACGCTGGCCGCGCTCTCAAGCGGTTGCTCCAGCGGACCGGGCACCCCCTCCCGCCCGCCGGCCGTGCGGCCCAACAACGTCTCGGTGGGCATCACGGAGCCGACCACGGTCCGCGCGGCAGAAACCCCGGCTGCACCACCGAGCACCGCCCTGCCGGCGGACGTCGAGCAGACCGCGCGGGCGTTCACCGTGGCCTACGCCGAGCACGATGCCCGCGACGGCAAGGACCGCGACTTCGCCGCGGCCGGAGCCCGCGCCTCCCAGTTCGCGTCCGGCGACCTGGTGGCCGTCCTCAGCCAGAAGCGCCCCAGTCAGGATGCGGCGTGGGCAGCGCTCCGCGCCGAGAAGGCCCGGCAGACGGTCGAGATCACCTCCACGGCGGTCCCCGACGGCGCACCGGCTCCGACCGGGTCCGTCGTCCTGGCCCGGGTGGGTTACACCCTCACCACGGTCCCGGCCTCCGGACCCGAGCGGCGGAGCGGCGAACAGCTCGCCCTGCGGCTTGAGCAGACCTCCCTGGGCTGGCGGGTCACCGCCTTGCCCTGGGCGTGACGGGGCCTCGATGAACAAGGGCACTCAGTTCGGCCTGGGCCTCGCCTCGGCCGTGCTCCTCACGGGCATGGCCCTGCTGACCACCTTCGGCGGAGCCGACAGCGCATCGGCCAAGGAAACCGGTCCGGGCGGCGGGATCGCAACGGACACGCCGGTTCCAGGCTGGGTCCGCGAACTCATCAACAAGCACGCGGGCGAATGCCCGCAGGTGACGGCCTCGCTCCTAGCGGCCCAGCTCTACACCGAATCGAACTTCGACCCCAAAGCGGTGTCGCCGGTCGGCGCCCAAGGCATCGCGCAGTTCATGCCCGGGACCTGGGCCCAGTACGGCGTGGACGGAGATGGCGACGGCATCAAGGACGTCTTCAACGCGGCCGACGCCATCGCCGCGCAGGCCAAGTACGACTGCGTCCTGGCCGACGAAGTCAAAGGCGTGGCGGGGGACTCCACGGAGAACATGCTGGCCGCCTACAACGCGGGCGGCGGGGCCGTGATCAAGTACGGCGGCATCCCCCCGTATCAGGAGACCCGCGACTACGTCCGCAACATCCGCGACCTGGCGGCGAAGTGGGCGGATGCCGTCCAGCCGAACCTCCCGGCCGGCGAGGGGGCCACCCGCGCGATCTCCGCCGCGAAGACCGCACTGGGGACTTGGTACCTGTGGGGCGGCCCCTGCGAGTCGCCGTACACGGGCGCGAGCGGCTGCGACTGCTCGTCGCTCACCAAGATGGCCTGGGCCTCAGCTGGCGTGAACCTGCCGAGGGTGACCTACGACCAGGTCAACGCCGGAACGCCGGTCGCCAGCATTTCTCAACTGACCCCGGGGGACTTGCTGTTCAGCGTCCCCGGCGCGGCCGGCCCCGAGCACGTCGGCATGTACATCGGCAACAACGAGGTGATCGAGGCCCCGCACACGGGCGCTCAGGTCCGCATCCAGCCGCTCAGCGTCTGGACGCCGCAGATCATCGCCATGCGGCACGTCGGCTAATCGCCACAAAACCCTCTATTCCATCCCTAACGCACCAAAGGGTCTGAAAATGTACAACCTCCTGTCTGCCGCTGCCGATCCCTCCCTGCACACGACCCTCGCCGCGGGTGCCGACGTCGTAAGCGGCGTTACGCCGGACTGGGGCCCCTTCGGGAAGCTGGGCGGCACGGCCAAGGTGATCCTCGGTGTCATCGCCGCTGTCGTCCTCGTCATCGGTGCCGGTGCGTTCTTGGCTGGCGTGGGGAAGAGCAAGGGGTGGTTCGGCGAGGGCCACTCCACGATGGAAAGCAGCCGTGGCAAGGGCCTGATGGTCGGCGGCCTGACCGTGGTCTTCCTCGTGGCCTCCTTCGGCACGATCTTCGGCATCACCTACGGCATGGGCGTGTGACCCATGGCCTCTCGAATCCGTAGGGGAAACGATTCTTCACGGGCGGCCGGACCGCCCCGGCCCGCCGCCAAGCTCTCGGGCATCGCCACTGGCGGGGTCGCGGTCGTCACCGTGGCCGGGGTGATCGTCAGCTTCGCCACCGGCAGGCCGTCCACGCCCGCCCCCTCGGCGTCCTCGCCCGCACACGCAGCCCCGCAGGTGAACGTGGAGCGGGCCCGGGAAGTCGACGGTGTCCCGGTGGGCTACCCGCACACGCAGGCCGGCGCAAAGGCTGCGGCGGCCAACTACACCGTGCTCAGCGGCAGCGCCGCCTTCCTCACGAACAGCGAGCGTCGGCACCGGATGCTGGCGGCCATGGCCGCCCGGGACGCCGCCGACACAGCCGGCAAGAAGGCCGACCTGTCCGCCGCCCAGGCGGTCGCCTCCCTCCGGGGCGACAACCCGGAGGTCTCCACCGATCAGGCCATCGCCCGTACCGGTGTCCTCTCCGCCCACGTCCTGGGCTACGACGACCAGGGGGCCATGGTCCGGCTGTGGACGACGACGGTCCGCGGCAGCGCGGCCGGGCACGCTACCCCGGTAGCGGGGTACCGGTCGGTGACGGTCACCCTGGTCTGGGAGGCCAACGACTGGAAGCTCAAGGACAGTTCGAGCACAGCAGGGCTGGTCGCCCCGATCGACGCACGGCAGACGGCAAGCGTCGCCAGGGACTTCTCCGGCTACGTGCCGACCGCTGCGGACGATCCGGTCGTGACCGGCGCGACCCGGCCGGACGGCCTCCCCGCGCCGTACGAGCAGAACGAGCAGGGCGCCCGGGCCGCTGCTGTCAGCGCCGTCATGCTCTACGGCGACCCGCGGTTCTTCACCGATGACGCCTGGCGGCACCGGATGCTGGCCGCCACCGCAGCACCGACCGTGCTCAAGTCGGTGACGTCGGACGCGGACTCGACGGCCCGCCTGGTAGTGGAGAACCGCGGAGTCGACAGGGACGGCAAGTCGGCGGACGGAAGCGAGCTGATCACCCGGACGGCGGCCCTTGCGACCCGCACCATCTCCTGCTCCGGCCAGGCCGCGAGCATCGAGCTGTGGACCGCATCGGCCGGCGGGGTCGCAGGCAAGGAGGAGGCCCTCCGCCCGCAGGTCGGCTTCCTGCGGATGACCGTGGATCTCGTCTGGGCGGACGGGACGTGGAAGACGACCGCCGTCACGCCGTCCGCACCGCTCGTGCCGAGTCCGCCCGCGATGCAGCAGGCGGACTCGGCCGACAGCTTCTCCGCGGTGGGGGGTGTCGACAATGCGCCTGCGACTGCGTGATGACGCGCCTGGTCTGCTGCGGGTCGAACAGAGCGTGCCGAGCCGATGGTGGCGCCGGCTCCGGACGATCGCCGTGGTCAACGTGGTCATCGGGTTCTTCGTCATCCCGGCCGCGCGGGCGGACTCCATCTTCTGCAACATCCCGATGGTGTGTGAGATCAAGGCCGCGATTGACTTCGCCAAGGACCCCCTCGGCTTCCTGTTGCAGAAGCTGACGGAGGCCAACCTGTGGTTTTTGCGCAAAATGCTGGAGTTGATCCAAGCGACGACGAAGGTCGACCTGACCTCGCCGGGCTTTCTGAAGCAGTACACGATCATCTTTGCGGCCTCCAGCCTGCTCACCGTGGCGCTGTGGCTGATCGCCGTGGCCAAGCGGGCGGTTCGCGGAGTCAGCGTCACCACGGCCGTGGGCGAGGCGATCGGCTTTCTGGTGCTCCAGTTCACCGTCAACGCGCTGACGCCGGGGGCCCTCGCACTGCTGCTCAAGGCAATCGACGAGGTCACGGCCGTCTTCGAGCCCTATGCGACGGAGAATTTCAAGCCGTTCCTGGAGAACATCCTCACGGTGATGGCGGGGAACCCCACGGAGGGTGTGGGGCAGCTGCTGGTCGTCAACTTGATCATGATGCTCGGCGCGCTGCTGATGTGGGTCGAGCTGCTGATCCGCGGCGCCGCGATCTACGTGGCCGTCGCGCTCGGGCCCATCGTGAACGCCGGATTGGTCGACCGCGACCTGTGGAACAAGAGCAAGAAGTGGCTGGGCGGCATCTTCGCCATCGGCCTCAGCAAGCCCGTCCTCTTCGCCCTGCTGGGCCTGGGCGGCGCCGTCCTCAGCGACAGCACGGGCTCCATGTCCGACGCGGTCTCGAAGACGCTGGTCGGCGCACTGATCCTCCTGCTCGCCGTCTTCGCAAGCGCCACGCTCTACAAGTGGGTGCCGGCCTTCGGCGACCAGATGGCCGAACTCCACCACACCCGGAAGACGGCCCAGTCCTCCGGCCCGGCCGCTGCGATCGACGGCCCCGGGCAGCACGCGAACCGGGCGATCAACTCCCGGGTGCAGGACTCCTTGGTGGGCGGCGGCGGGAAGTCCGCCGGCGCCAAGGCGGCCGGGGCCAAGATGGGCGGCGGCACCGCCGCAGCAGGCGGGCCCGTCGCCGTAGGGGCGGCCGTGGCCAAGGCCGGGCTCGACATGGCCAAGAACAAGGCCGCCAGCTCCCCCGGCGCGCAGGGCACCGACGCCGCCAACGGTGGCCTCGGCTCCGACCAAGCCCAGCACCAGCCCGAGGGCGACGGCCCCTCCGGAGCACCAGGTGTCCCGGCCGGCCAGCCGGAGGGCACCACCTCCAGCCCGGTCGTCGGCTCGACCCCGGACTGGTCCGCGGCCAGCAGCCACGCCGCCTCCGAGGCTCCATCCACCGCCCGCCCGGGGGACAGCACCTCCAGCCCGGTCGTCGGCTCGACCCCGGACTGGTCCGCGGCCAGCAGCCACGCCGCCTCCGAGGCTCCGGCCACCACCCGCCCACAAGGCCCGAGTTCCGCGCCGGTCGTCGGCTCGGCCCCGGCCGGGCCCGCCGCCAGCGGCAACACCGCACCCGCGCGCGCGAGCGGCACCGGCGAAACACCGCGCCCCGCACGGCCTCTCCCGCCGCAGGCTCCGCCCCCGGCAGCGCCCGCCCCGGCACCGGCGCCCCCGTCGGCACCGGCACCTCGCCCGGCAACGACGCACTCCTCCCCCTCCCCCTCCTCAGGAACCACCCCGGGCCCCGGGCCCTCCGCCTCGCCCACGCCGCAGTCGCGGCCAGCTGGCGGACAGGCACCCGGCCGACCGGCCCCCAGCAAGGACCGATGACCCATGTCGACTCGTACGTATCAGTTCGGAAAGCACCGCCCCACGGGCCTGGTAGGCCGCCGCGACCTCGGCGAGCAGGTCGTTCTCGGCAGCGGTGCCGCGCTCGGCCTCCTGCTCGGCTTCACTTTCAGCGGCGAGACAGCCCTCGCGGCAACCGGCCTCGTGGTGCCGATCCTGATCGCCCTGGTGATCGTCTACGCCCCGTACCGGCCGAAGGGCACCTCACAGCGGCGCTCCCTGTACCGCTGGTGGCGGATCAGCCGCTACCACCGCCAAGCGCTTCGCCGTACCGGCGGCGTCTGGGTGTCGCCCGCCGTCGAGGCGGGCGTGCGCCGCGACGGCACGCCGCCGGACGCCGCGCTCGCGGAGCCCGAGGGCATCGCGGGCATGACGTGGGTACCGGTCACGGTCCGCGGGCAGCAGGCTGTCATCGTCCTCCAGCCGGAAGCCGGCTGCGTCACCGCCACCCTGGAGGTCACCTCTCCCGGCCTCGGCGGGAAGGACGTCGCGGAGCAGGTGGTCGCGCTGGAGCGCTGGGGTGAGGTTCTCGATGCGTTCGGCAACGTGGAAGAACACCCGGTGAAGCGAGTTCAGGTCCTCGCTCGGCAGATGAAGAGCGACCCGTACGCCCACCAGCGGTTCGTCGCGCAACGCGACCAGTCCGCGGCCACGGCCAACGCCCCGCAGTGGCTCAAGGACTCCTATGACGTCCTGGCCCGCGCGGTGTCTACCTCGGCGGAGGAGCACAGGTATTACATCACCATCCACGCGAAGTTCACCCGGGACCTGGCTGCCGAGGGTTCGGCGCGAGGAACGGGTGACGAGGGGATCGCCG
Organism: Kitasatospora sp. NPDC059817; assembly: GCF_042731835.1. Classification (NCBI taxonomy): domain Bacteria; kingdom Bacillati; phylum Actinomycetota; class Actinomycetes; order Kitasatosporales; family Streptomycetaceae; genus Kitasatospora; species Kitasatospora sp. NPDC059817. The sequence continues at coordinate 18,326 of NZ_JBHWIR010000084.1, forward strand.
CCGCGATGGCGATGTACCTGGACGAGCTGTGGGCCCGTGCCGAGGACGCCGAGCTGTCGGTGGTCGCGCCCCTGGACGAAGGCAAGTTGACGGCCCTCATCCGCAACTCGTTCGACCCTGACCACGCCATCTGGGACACCGACCTCCCGCAGGCCCACGCCTTCCCCCGCAACGTCGACGTCCGCGACGGCGCGCACGTGGCCACCCGCGCGGCGGGCAGCACCGACAGCTGGTACCACGCCACGGCGTACGTGAAGGTCTGGCCCACTACGCCGGTTGGCCCCGGCTTCCTGTCGCCGCTGCTGATCGGGATGCCCGACGTGATCCGCACGATCTCCATCACGCAGCAGCTGGAGCCGAACGACAAGGCCGTGGAACGCATGCTCTCCGAAGATACGAACAATCAGGCGGAGATGCACCGCAATCGTCAGCGCGGCAAGAACATCGACCCCCGCGACCAGATCGCCGCGAGCGCCACCGGTTCACGCGGCATGGCCCTGGCCTCTTCCGGCGCGGCCGGCTCCGCGGTCGTCGGCTACATCACCATCTCCGCGCGCAGCGTCGAGGAGCTGGAGCGCACCAAGCGAACGACGGCTTCCCGCGCCCGCAACGCCGGCGGCCTGCGAATCGAGTGGCTCGACCTCGAACACGCCCGTTCCTTCGCCAACACCCTCCCGTTCGCCGGGGGCATCCTGTGACCGGCATGCTCACCCTCGCCCCGCTGTCCCCGATGCACCAGACCGTGCGCCGCCCGCTCTACACGGAGACGACCACCAGCCAGGCCCTGTACCTGCCAGTGGCTCCGCCGACCTTGGGCAGCGCAGGCGCGATCATCGGCCGCGAATTGTATTCCGGAAAGGCTTTTATTTACTGCCCTTTCAGTGCATTCGGGGACGGCCTGCCCGGCGGAAACATGATCGTCATGGGCGACACCGGTCGCGGAAAGAGTTCCCTCACCAAGACTTACGCTGCCCGGCAAATTCGCCTCGGCAGGCAAGTCGTGGTACTTGACACAAAGGGGCAGGCAGAAAGGGAAGAGGGTGAATGGGCGGCGCTCGGCCGCTCGCTCACCGGCAAGGCCCCGGTGAAGTTCGCCCCGGGCGGCGGCCCCGGCGCCTCCTGCATCAACCCGATGGACCCCGCCATCTCGGGCAAAAGGCAGGTGGAGCTGGTCAGGACGATCGTTGAGCTCGGCCTGGGCAAGTCCTTGAATGAGTTCGCCGGCTCCGCCTTGAGGATTGCGATCCGCTTGGCCCACCAGCGGGCCGACGCCCTCGGCCGCACGCCGGTGCTCGCGGACGTCGCCGCCGCGCTTCGGGCCCCCGAGGAGGCCGACGCCGCTGCCAAGCAGCGGACGCGGGACGAACTTCTCGCCGACGGCCTCGAAGCGTCCTACGTCCTCGACCGGCTGTGCGGCAGCGAGCAGGACTCGACGGGTGACCTCGTCGGCATGCTCGACGGCCCGACCAGCCTCGGCGTGGGGCTCGACACCGACATGGTGGTCTTCGACCTCACCAAGGTCCCGAGTGGCGGCGTCGCCATGACCATCCTCGTCGCCGTGATCTCCGTCTTCCTCGAAGAGGTCTGGCTGAGGAGCCGGTGCGAGTGCGGGACAGAGCCGAGCCAGCACGAGCGCGTCGTGGTCGACCAGGACTCCGGTGCCTGGGAGGTGGGTCCGAACCCGGCAACGGGCTGCCGACGCTACAGCCAGCGCAAGCGCATCCTCATCGCCGAAGAAGCGTGGCACATTCTCGGCACTCCTCAATTGGCCGCCCTGCTCGAAAAGTTTTTGAAGTTCGCACGTGGCCTGGGATTGTCGTGCATTTTCATTGTTCACCACCTGTCGGATATCGACGACTCCCCGGAGACTCAGGCAGCGCTGAAAATGGCCGATACCGTGGTCATTTATTCAATGAAAAAGGCCGAAGCGGAAGCCACCGTGGCCAGACTTGGCCTGCCGGGGTGGACGGCGGACCACATCACGCGCCTTCGCCGGGGAATTGCGCTGTGGGTGGTTGGAGAGGTGATCTACCCCGCCGTACAGCACCTCCTGGTGGCGGCGGAGCAGCACTTGTGTTTCTCCTCCGGGTCGATGACCGATGTCTCCAACAGCTACCCGGATGCCGCATGAACGGGCCCCGCCACCTCTTCTCCACCGGCCCCGTCCAGACAGATCCGGAACGGACTCGCCCCATGACCATCAACGCCGCCGGGCCCTCGCTTCCGGCCGACCAGCACGCCGTGCGCGGGGACATCAACCAGCTACACGCCGATGCCCTCGAACTCGCCCGGCGGACGAAGGTACTGGCCACCGCCCTCGACCACGGCGACTACTCCGCCGCCGGAGGCCGCGTCCGTACCGCCGTCACCCACCTCTGGCGTGCGGCGGAAGATCTGCACGGGGCGTTCCACCAGGCTCCGCCACGATGTGCCGGACCCGATGCGGCGATCTCCCAGCTCTGCGGCCGGCGCATGCGCTACCTCGCCGCCTGGGCCGGACAGAAGGCTGCGTAGTGGACGTCATGCCCAGCGGGATCTCCGTGGCCCTGTACGCCATCGCCGCCGTGTGCGCGGTGGCCCTGGCCACCGTCTGGCTGCTGATGAAGCGGGCTGCCCGCAATGCGGGATTCGCCGACAGGGCTTTGCTCAAGCGGCAGTTGTCAGCCAAGGCCGTCCTCAAGGCCACGGAGATCCGCCCCTCTCTCACCCGCGGTGACGACCGCCCGCGCCGCACGTCGATGGTGGAGCTCGCGAAGAAACGATCCGCCACCCGCTGACCCACCTCTCCCCTCGCTCCGGAGCACGTCATGCAAAACCCGCTCTCCCCGTACGAGTTCGGCTACTCGCTGGGCATCTCCCAGCGCCCGAAGGGCGTCGAACTGTTCTCCCGCGCCGACAAGGCGTGCAGGGTCATCGGCCCCATGGGCAGCGGGAAGACCCTGCGCTTCTTCGCCCCGACCATCCGCCGGTGGCCCGGGCCGGTGCTGGCCACCTCCACGAAGCCGGACCTGGTCGAACTGACCCTCGACGCCCGGCGCACCGGCGGACGTCCGGTCCTGGTCTTCGACCCGCAGAACATCGCCCCCTCCCTGCCGAAGTTCCGGTGGACGCCGATCGCCGGCGCCGCCGAGACGGAGACCGCGATGTCGCGCGGCAAGGCGTTCGTCGCCGGCTCGCGCGCTCCCGGCGCCGCCGCGCAGTCCAGCGAGGGCGCGGCCTTCTACAAGGGCCAGGCTGCCAAGATCCTCGCGGCCTACCTCCACGCCGCCGACCTCGACGGAGCGGGCCTGGAGTGGGTGTTGAAGTGGGCGCGCAAGCTGACCGACCCCGCTCCGCTCGGCATCCTCAACGCCCACCCCGGCGCTGGCCCCGGCTGGGCGGACATGCTCCGAACCGCCACGACCGGCGACAGCCGGACCGTCGGCAACACCGCCACGACCCTGGATGCAGCCCTCGAACCGTTCATGCACGAATCGGTCGTCCGGGCCCTGCAAGGGGACGGCGAGGAACCCACCGACTTCACCGAACTCCTCGACGCAGGCGGCACCATCTACCTGCTCGGCAAGGACTCCGAGGTCAACAGCGTGACGCCGCTGACCACCGCGATCACGGAAGACCTGCTCGACGTCGCAGAAGCTCACGCCCTCGCCTCCCCCGCCGGCCGACTCGACCCACCTCTCCTCGCGGGGCTGGACGAAGCGCCGAACGTCGCACCCATCCCCTCCCTGCGGCAGCGCGTCGCGGACGGCCGCGGCCGGGGCAGCATCGTGATCTACGGTCTCCAGGGCTGGGCATCGGCCCGCGCCCGGTTCGGCGAAGATACCGCGAACGAGTTGGCGAGCTTCACCAACAACGTCGTCGTCTTCGGCGGAGCGAAGGACCCTGCTTTTTTGAGGGACATGTCCGATCTGTGCGGTCAGGTCGAGCGCGAGCGCACCACGAAGACCACCGGCGGCGGAGACCGCGGAAGCCACTCGACCGCCACGCACATGGCACTGGAGCCGGTCCTGCGGGCCGACGAGATCAGGTCGCTCCCGGAAGGCCACGCGCTCGTGCTCGCGGACAACCTTCCGCCCGTGATCAGCCGCTTCGACGGCATGTGGACTTGGGAGTCCTGGCCGGAGATCGAAGCTCACGTCCACCAGCTGCGTGAAGCGAACGAGCTGGAGCGCCGTCGGCGGTCCGCGGCGAAGGAGAAGCAGGCTGCGGCGCACGCCGCCGTCTGGGCTGCGCAGGGGGCCGCCGCGTGAATCCGCTCGCGCAGTTCAAGCCCTTCCCCGAGCCGCCCGCGCTGATCCTGGAGTACATCGCGGAGCGGAGCGCGGAGGAGTCCGTGGTCGACGGCCCCCCGCCGTGGGACCTCGGTGCCCTGCCGGCCGAGCTGGTCGAGCCGATGCCCGCGTGGCTGAACTCGGTGTGCCGCTGGCTGAACCAGACGTATGCCTGGCAGCCGCAGGACGTGATCCCGCCCTGCTGGAAGAAGCACGAGGGCCTGGGATACGAGATCGCCGGCTTGGCCTTCGCCCGGGACGACGCCTACGCAGACCCCGGCTCCACCGTCGTCTGGCACGAGCAGTACGACCGGTTCCTGATCCGCATGAACAAAGTCCTCGGAAAGGCGGGCGACGAATGCCGAGTCGGCCGCCATGACGACCGACCGGCACGCTTCCAGCTCGCAGCCTGGCCTGCGCAGGCCACCGAAGAAGCCGAAGAACCAGAGCCCGCAGTACGAGTAAGGGAGACGGCAAGTTGATGACCAACCCCAACATGGTCTTCTCGACAGACCCCCGCCACGGCCTGGTGGCGCGAAGCGGCTGGGAACAGGAAGAGGCTCGAACCGTGCTTCGCGACCTCGGTTGGGAGTGGAAGGAAGAGCTCCACGCGCTCACGCCACCGGGCGACGTGCCAGAGATCGACTCCGGAATTCAGGCTGTGGCGGAACTGCAACTCCATGGCCACCGAATCGGATACGAGGTGGGGCCGTTCGGTGCCACGCGGTTGTCCCTGGACCGTGCGAAGCAAGTGTTCACGAAGCTCATAGCGAGGGAGACTTCAGAGGCCCGACCTGACGCGTCGGCTCCACATGATCAACCAGCTGGGACAGAACGGCGACGGCCGACGTACAGCACAGCAGCCGTCCCAGAACCGGCCTCGCCAGAGACACCAGCGTCACCCGCGATCTAACGCTGCACGGTCGGCGACGGAGGCCGGACGGCGAGCACTACCGTAGATGTCGGGGGTCCGCCCGTCCGGATCTCCGTACAGCACATCATGGGTGACCACCCGCCCCTCCGTGAGGGCGTCGGCAGCTCGGTAGAGCAGGCGTACGCTCTCCTGCGGTGTCGCGGCCCTCTCCAAGGCCTGGTAGGGGTCGGACAGATCAGAGCGCCGGTCCCCAGTAGCGGCGATGTAGCTGGCCGCTCTCTGCTCCTCCACGCAGATGACCGTGCCGGTCCTGTACCCCAGATAAGCGGTGTGGTGAGGCGGGAGAGCGAGAGGCCGCGAGAGCGGATGGATGCGGAGGTCCAAGGCCGTGTCGCGTACGAGGCGGGCCAGGTACCTGAGTTGGCGAGCGTGGACGTCAGGACCGCCCGTCTGAAGGTGCAACACCGCCTCGGACAGCAACACCGCCGCGGTGGGCCGCGGCTCGGCGATGCGTGTCTCGAAGGCGGCCCGGCGGTTGCGGGTGACGGCCTGGAAGTAGGCGGCGACCATCGGGCCGCCCCCGGGGTCGTCGATCGCCGGGGACCGGTAGGCACGGCAGGCGTCGCAGCCGGGGCCGGGCAGTGTGCGCAGGTCCGCGGGAGCCGTGTCACCCCACACGCCGCCGATCAACGGGGCATTGGCGATGGCCGCCCGGTGGTAGGCCGGGATCCGTAGGGACGGTGGGATGACGAGCGGTGCCCAGAGCAGGACGTTGGTGGCCTCCTGCGTGGCAAGGTCGACGCGTTGGGTCCAACCCGGGCCGCTGTCGAAGTACCGGTGCGGCTCACGTAGCGGGAGGTCCTGAACCATCTGGGTGAGGTCGGCGCCGGCCAGGCCCCTGTCGACGCCGTAGGCGTGAAGGTAGTCGACTAGGCGGCCTTTCGCGGCGGCCAACTCCAAAGTCCGGCCTTCGCCGGTTTCGATGCGGGAGAAAGCGCTCAGCGAGACACCGCGCATGCCGGCCGGTGAGGCGGCAGGAAGCCGTTCCTGCAGCTCGCGAAGTGTGGCTCCCTGACAGGTCCGCAGATGACGCAGGTGTAAGCCGATCAGCCATGCGCCCAGGCGGTGCCGGGCCCAACCCCCAGGATCCGGTGCGCTGCGAAGATCGCCGTTCGACACCGGTGCTGGTGGCGGTTCCATCGTCGTCTCCTAGAGGTGGGGAGCATCGTTTGCCCGGACTCCGATCTGGCTCAGCAAGCCGATCCGCCGTCCATAGGGCTGCACGTTCTGGGGCGGGTTGGCCCCCGGTCGGGTGGCGGACGGGCAGGTTCCCCCCGGAACGATGACCGGGGGGCACCGTCGTGCGGCTTCGTCAGGCAGCGCTCTCGTGGCCACGCCTGGCGCGCTCGAAACCCTCCGTGAACGTCTCCCGCCAGTGCTCCGGGTCGTTGTAGACCAGGGAAATTCCGGCGGCGATGATGGCGGCGACCAGGCAGCCCTGCACCTGAGCCCGATTGTGCGGCTCCGGCCCGCACTGGTTTGAACAGGCCGTCACCTCCTTGAGGGCAAGGTGTACGTGCAATGCCTCATCCGCCTCGTCGCGGACCGTCTCGGCTTGGAACGTCCGGGCGTCCTCTTCGTCCAGCCCGTCCAGCCCGACCACGCTCGCGCGACTGCGCGCCGCCAATCCCTCAACCGCTTTGAAGAACTCGTCCACGGTTCTCCTTCTACTCGTTGGACTGGGGCCGTCCGAGCTGCCGGACGGTCCATCCGGCCTGGCGCCACGCGGTGGCGTCCAGGACGTTGCGGAGGTCGACCACGCGGCGGTCGGCGACCTTGAGGGCGGCCGGGTCGGCCTGCCCGAACTGCGGCCACTCCGTGCCAATCACGAGGAGGTTGGCGTCCCGGCACGACTCGGCCAGGTCGTCGGCATAGTCCAGCTCGGGGTGGCGGATGATCGCGGTGGGGTTGGCGTGGGGGTCATGCACGGTGACGTGCGCGCCGCTCTGCTGGAGGAGGCTGGCGATGGCGAGGGCCGGCGACTCCCTCACGTCGTTCGTTCCCGCCTTGAACGCGGCACCCCACACGGTGACGCGGGCCCCGGCCACCGGGCGGTCGAGAACTTCCTCGATCGTACGGACCGCCCGGGCCGGACGGCTCTCGTTGACCCGCTCGGCGGCACGCAGGAGGTCCATGGCGCTCTCGGCGCCGAGCATCCTGGCGCTCGCGGTGAACGCGCGGACGTCCTTGGGCAGGCAGCCGCCGCCGTAGCCGGGCCCGGGGTGCATGCCCCCGGCGCCGATGCGCGGGTCGATCTCCAGGGCCTCGACCAGGGTGCTGACGTCGGCGCCCGCAGCTTCGCACATGTCGGCGACGGCGTTGATGAACGAGATGCGCATGCCGAGGAAGGAGTTCGCGGCGCCCTTGATCAGCTCCGCCGTTTCCAGTGTGGTGACGATCAGCTTGGTGCCGGTGGCGGTGATCGGCGCGAACACCTCCCTCACCACCTCCTCCGCCCTCTCAGTGGTGAGGCCGACGACGAGGCGGTCCGGCCGCAGGGTGTCCTCGATGGCGTGTCCCTCACGCAGGAACTCCGGGTTCCAGACCACCTCGACTCCAGCGCCGGCGGGGGCGAGTCGCTGGACGAGCCGGGTGACGTTGGCGGCCGTGCCCACCGTCACCGTGCTCTTGCCGATGATCGTGCAGGGGCGGGTGAGGTGGGGGGCGAGAGCCCGGATGGACCCGTAGACCTGGCCCGGGTCGTAGCTGCGCCCGTCGGCGTCGATCGGCGTGCCGACGGCAAAGAAGTGGACGTCGGCCCAGTCGGCCACCTTCGTAATGTCCGTGGTGAAGCTGAGCTGGCCGTCCGTGGTGTGCTTAGCCAGTAGCTCCGGCAGACCGACCTCGTAGATCGGGGTCTGGCCGGAGTTGAGGAGGTCGACCTTCGCCTGGTCGAGGTCGACGCCGATCACCTCATGGCCGATCGACGCCATGCCCGCCGCGTGGGGGATGCCGAGGTGGCCGCAGCCAATGACGGATACGCGCATCGTGGTCCTGTCCCTTGATGGTCCTGGGCGCACCGGGTGGTGCGCCCAGGACGCTACCGCTGCTCGCGGGTTGATCGTTTCGGGTTGATGGTGGGTCAGATGGTGATGTTGAGGAGTTCGCGGAGACGGGTGAGGGCGGGGATCGCCTCCTGTCGGACCACGATGTCGCCCTCCCTCGCTCCCTCGATCGGGTAGCTCTTGAACTCCCCGTTCTCCATCAGGCCCTCGGGGTCGACGAAGAAGATCTTCATGCCGCGCTCACGGGCCCGCTCCTGCACCGCCCGACGATCGGCGTGGAGGCCGATGACGAGGAGCGAGCGAGCCTCGGGCACGAACGGCACGGGCGGGATCTTCTGGTCGTACCGGCGCACGAAGCACTCCGCCAAGCCGGCTCGGGCGGCGAGGACGTCGAAATTGTGGGTGATGACGGGGCCGACCATCGCCCCGGCGTCCTGGAGGGCCTTGAGGGCGTGGTGAGCCGCGGTCGGCTCCGCGAGGAAGCAAGCGCGGAACATGGCCACCAGGTCCGGGGCCTTGAGCTCGGCGCCAAGGACCATCTCGCGAATCAGCGAGTCGGCGGCGGGGGTGAGAGTGAAGGCGTGGGCTTGGGTGAGGGTGTTGTCCCGGCGCTGGGTCACCCGGTACACCTCGTGCAAGTAGTGCAAGGCCGGAATGCCGGCCTCGATGCTCGTGCCACAGCCGACCTCCACCTGGAAGGGGAGGTGGTCGAGGAGGGCAGTGAGGTCGTCGGCGATCTCCGGCTCCCCGCGCTGCTCCTTGACCCGCATCCCTCCGGCGAGGACGTTCCAAGGGAGGTCGCGGACGCGGCGGTGAACGCTGTGCCCGTCGTTGACGATCTCCACGTCGAGGCTGCGGAATCCGGCCGGGGTGGGGCGTGAGGCCCGCTCGTCCTGCGGGTGCTCGTCATACTCGGTGACGGTCAGGCGCAGGTCGCCCTTCGACCACACTCCGGCCTTCTTTCGCCAGCCGCCCTGTCCGAGCCAGGTGATGAGGTCGTCGCGGTAGGCGTCGATCTCCTCACCGGGGGCGAGGAAGGAGACGGCGAGGTAGAGGTTGTCGAGGGTGATCCGGGGGGTGGGGAAGGTGTAGTCGATCCCGTAGTTGTTGCGGTAGTGGACGACACGGCGGCGCCCGCTCTCGTCCTCGCTCCAGCCGGACTGCGCCGCGTTCGCCTCTTCCTGGGTGCGGCGCCAGATCCCCTCCTCGATGCTGCGCGGCCGCTCGTGCTGGTCACCGGCGAAGTGCTTCTCCCAGGTCTCGACCTGCTCCGGGGTGAGGTCCTCGATCACGGGGTGCGGGAAGAACATGGTGTCTCCTTCAACGCTGTCCCGGGGCCGCTTCGTCGGGGCCCGGGTGGCTGGTCAGGTTCAGGAGGAAGGCGGCGCTGCGCGGCCCGTCGGCCGCGCCTTCCCGTGGGTGTGCTCAGCCGTGGCCGAGCAGGTCCTTGCTGGCGGTGCGTTGGGTGCGGGCGATGGCCAGGGCGGTGATCGCGCCGGAGAGTGCGGTGGTGAGGTGGTCAATGTCCTCCTGCGTCGAGGTGAGCGGAGGGGCGACGACGATCCCTTCCGACTTCGGGGAGCCCGCGCCGGTGAACGGGTAGAGGAACACGCCACGCCTCTCGCACGCCTCCATCAGGGGCCAGAGCATGCCGGGTGCCAGCTCGACCCCGTAGAGGTGGCCGAGTCCTCGGACGTCCCGCACGTACGGCAGGTCGGTCATAGTGCGCAGGGCCGCCCCGAGTTGACGTCCGCGTGCGAGGAGATCGGTCTGGTTGATCGCCTCCAGCTCGTCCAGGACGCCGAGGCAGGCCGCGGCTTGGAGGGGGTGGGTGGCCATGGTGCCCATCGCGGGCAGCGGGTCCGCGTCCTCGTGCCGGATCAGCGGGGCGATCTCGGGCGACACCAGGACGGCGCCGACGCCGGTGTAGCCGCCTCCCAGGCCCTTGGAGAGGATGACCATGTCCGGCTCGGCGCCGTCCCAATGGCGGCTGGCCAGGGGTGTGCCGGTGCGCCACAGGCCGGTCAGGACCTCGTCGTGGATAACCAGGACGTCCCTCTCCCGGCAGATCTCCGACACGCGACGCAGGTATCCGGGGGGCGGGACGTAGGCGCCGCCGGTGCTCCCGTTGACGGGCTCGATGAGGACGGCGGCGACGTGCTCCGCGCCCCGGATGTCGATCGCACGCGCCACCTCATCGGCGCACGAGGCGTCGCATCCGGTGTCGCCGTGGTCGTGGGTCGGGGGGTAGGGGGCGGAGAAGGAGGGACCGAGGCCGAGGCCGTCCTCGGGGCGGGGGCGGCGGGCGTGGTTTCCGGCGAGGGCGAGGGTGAGGGCGGAGTTGCCGTGGTAGCTGAGGTCGGAGGTGAGAATGTCGGCGCGCCGCTTGCCGTTGCGGACGCGGGTGATGTTGCGGGCCAGGCCGATCGCGACCTCCACCCCGAGGGTGCCGCAGGTGGTGAGGGCGACGGCGTCGCCTGGGCGGCCGACGGCCTGGCAGAGGCGGTCCATCAACTCCATCTGGATGTGGGGCCGGACAACGGCAGCCCCGGCGAACGTGGTGCGGGTGAACTGATCCTCGATCCGGGCAAACACCTCGGGGCTGCGCTGCCCAACGTTCGCGCAGAGCAGGCCGGAACTTCCGTCGAAGAGCCGGCGGCCGTCCGCGAGGTGAAGCCACGGGCCGCTCGACCCCACGACATCGACGTCCGGCAGCGGCCTGGACGACGTCAGCAGCCGCGCGCGACGGGCCGAGTACTGGTCCACAGTGACTCCTTCGGTTCAATGCTGGTCCGGACCGCTTGGTTGAGGCCCGGTGGGTGGTCAGGGTTGGGAGGGCGGCGCCGAGCGGCTGCCGACCTGGACCGGCCGGGCTGTGCCTGTGGAGGTCAGCTCTCGCCGAACACGTCCAGGACGGTGGCGCGATGGGTGGGATTGAGAGCGAGGGCGCGGAGGGTGCGGGCGACGGCGCGGGGGTCGCGGGCGTCGAGGGCCCTCGTGGCGACGCGGCCGACGCGCACGTTGATCCAGTGGTCGAGGGTCGACGGCGAGGTCCCTTCGGCGCCGCGCTCCAGCCGCGTCTTGCGGCCGTCGATCCGGGTGATGGAGAGGGCGGCGGGGCGCAGGCACATGATGCAGCTGACGCTGGAGCAGGGCGATCGGCGGGCGTCGGCTTCGAGGACCTGCCAGCCGCAGCGGGTGCGGCTGTTGGCGGCGGCGTGGGTCGCCGATCCGATGCTCTTCCCGGACACCCGCTCCGGCCACGACGCCAACTCGTCCTTCATCAGCTCGTTGAGCTCGTCGTACTGCTGGGTGAAGACGCCGTCGCAAGTGCAACCGAGCGGGTGGTCCTTCCTCAACGAGAGGTCGCCTTTCCAGATCGGGGGCGGATTCCCCAATTCGGGGACGCGGCCGGGTGGTCAGGGGTCGGGGGGCGGGAAGCCATAGGTGGGGAGGTCGTGGACACGAACCATGCAGTAGGTGGTGTGGCCGTCGGGGGTGTAGGTGCGGCGGTACAGGTAGGGGGTGGTGGTGCCGGGTGGCACGGTCACCCCCTCCTGCACGACCTCCTCCCCCAGGAGGACGGCGAGGAGCGCTGTGGTGAGGTCGGCCGTCTGCTCGGAGTCACCGTCGCGAGGCTCGGCCAGCCTTCGGTGTCTGCCCACCGGCCGGCGTCAGGCGGTGGTCCGGGTCGCGGTCTCCTCAACCTCCTCGATGAGCCGCGGTCTCGCCGTCTCCTCCACCGCGTCCCAGAGGTCGCCGGGGTCGAAGGTGGCGAGGATGCCGTAGTGGTCAATCCGGCTCTTCACCGGGCTCTCCACGATCTCGACTTTCTCCAGGGCCTGCGGGATGCAGCCGTTGCCGAAGAGGAAGTCGATGCGCGGGTGCCGCTCGGACGTCCGCGCGCCCTGGTCGGTGCGGTAGTGGGTGGTGCCGATGAGCGCCTTCTTCTGCCTGAGGTGCGCGTAGGCGTGGTGGGCGAGGTCGGCGAATCCGGCGGTGGTGAAGGTGTCCCAGGGGCCGGTGTCGGGGGTGGCCCGGTCGCGGAGGGTGCGGTTCACCACGTGCTGTTTGTCGAGGACGGTGGAGAAGTCAGGGGGCGGGATCAGCTCATCAGGGGAAGAGGAGTAGGAGTTGAGGTCTCCGCCGAGGATGCACGGCTGGACGACCTGGTACAGCTCTCCGTCCGTGCCGACGATCTGCTTGGTCGCGCCCCACTTCACCGCCCGTTCCGCCTCGATCAGCCGCTGTGTGGGCGAGTTTGGGTCGAGGTGGATGGACGCAAGGGCCAGTTCGGGTCCGCCCTCCCTGCCGAGGTGTTGGATGCGGCCCTGGGCGGCCGGGAGCCACCAGCCCTCGATCTGCGGGTAGTCGGCCGCGATGAACAGAGCATTCTCCCGGAGGAAGACGGCCGGAGGGTTCGGACTCTCCGGATTCGTCTTGGCGGCCATGAAGCCGCACATCCCGAGGGCCTGGCGGGCGGCATGGAAGCCACGGCGGCCGTCGGTAGCCGAGTGCGTCATCTCCTGGCGCAGGAAGGCGACCAGGTTGAGCTTGCGGACCCACTCGTGGAACTGCTCCCACTCCTTCGTCCGCCAACCGCCGAGGTCGTGCTCGACGTTGAAGACGAGGAAGCGCCACTTCGTCGGGCCGCCCATCAGCGGCCGCCGGTGGAGCGGATGGCGGAGGGGTGGTCGATGAGGTCGGCGGCCCGCTGCCAGCCGGCCGCGCGGCCGGGGGGGACGTAGTAGGCGACGTACGCCGGCCTCGCCCTCGACGACAGGGGCCGGTCTCCGAGGAAGAGGACGGGACGCGAACCGGAGCGCGGGTCGGGTTCGATCCAGTGGGTTCCGGGCTGCCGTCTGGGCAGCGGCGGGACGGTGTCCACGGTCGCCTTCTGGGTGTCCTTCATGCCGTCCTCTTTCTTCTTCTGGGTCGGTGGCTTGTTGCGCCACCCCCGCTTGTCCAGGGGAGATGGGGGCGGGAGGCGCGGCGAGGACGAGGGCGCCACACCCCGACCCGCCCCCCCCCGCCGCGGGGCGGCGTGGGGGCCGCGCGCCGCCCGGCCCCCCCCCCAGGCCCGGGGCACCGGCGGGGTGGGCGCGGCGCTGCGCACGATGGGGCGGTTGCTGCGCAACCTGCCGTTCCTCGGGCTGGCACTGACCAGCGC